>NZ_AEJZ01000333.1:0-19598 GCF_000208525.1 Escherichia sp. TW14182 | reverse complement strand
CAGCGGAAAACGTTTAGATTCCGCGATAGTGGAAATAGATTTCGCACCAAAACGTGAATCGAGTAGTTCTGACCTTAAATCCGTTACTTGCTTCTTATCCATTTCAAACTCCTTAAAATGATCGGATCGCATTAAAAAAAGTAGGATTTATCGATAAAGTAAGCAAGCGTAATGGCTTGGGTTTTAAATAACAAAATCCTAACCGATTTTTGATTTTCGGAATAAGCGCAGTGTATTTTTCATAATTAATTACAATGAGATACAACAGTTTTCGATAAGGGGTTTTGAGTGATATTTTGTTATTTTTCTGTGATTTTACTACGCGCCATGATTATCACATAAAAATCAGCTCGTAAAATATCATCATTCGCTCGTCATTAATTTATGAAAGCGATGGATAAGATTGTCAAATAACAAAGGTTATTACTGAAATCTCTGCCAACCATGCTGGCGGGTGAGGTTTTTATTCCTTCAGCAATCGTCCAGTATAGATGTATGCAGATAATGACTATGCGAAAAATTAAGTAATGTCTATCGCGAGTGATTAAGATATTTCCTAATCGAAGAACACATGACTATAAATGAGGATTGGCATACCACCGAAGGCTTATTGACTTATTTTGACTGAAATGCCTTTCCGCTATAAAAGGCCAGTAACGATACCTAAACAATCCAATTCTAAATAACCAGGTAACCATAATTTAGTCAGCATCCAATAGAACTTGCCCCTTTATATTAGCTCTTGCACAAAAAGCTAAATTCATATTTACAAACAAAAATATAATCCCGGCCCTGTCACCAGACGAGTTATTGCAACCACTGAATATTCAGGGTGGCGATGCGCTTTCTTTCATAAAGGTATTTCCTTTTCTGCGGAAAAGGAAACCGGGAAATACCCGGTTTTTCTGACAAGCAAACATTTTATTTGCGTTTGCTTATGTTCGTTAATTCGTTCATCAGGAAATTATCTCAATGTCACGTTTTAAAAAAGCTAATAAACAACCACGCTTTCGTTATTCAGCCCTGGCTCACTGCGTGGCGTGGGCAAACATCTCTATTCAGGTTCTTTTTCCACTGGCTGTCACCTTTACGCCGACAATGACGGCGCGAGCGGCTCTGCCTCGTCTAAGTACGGAAAATACTGCGGTTGCGACTGACAATAATGCAGAAAAAAATATCGCGTCGTTTGCCGCGAATGCCGGTAAATTTTTAAGCAGTCAGCCGGATAGCGATGCGACACGCAATTTTGTTACCGGAATGGCCACAGCTAAGGCTACCCAGGAAATCCAGGAGTGGCTTGGAAAATATGGTACGGCGCGTGTCAAATTGAATGTCGATAAAGATTTCTCGCTGAAGGACTCTTCGCTGGAAATGCTTTATCCGATTTATGATACGCCTTCAGATATGCTGTTCACTCAGGGGGCAATACATCGTACCGACGATCGTACTCAGTCAAATATTGGTTTCGGCTGGCGTCATTTTTCAGGCAATGACTGGATGGCGGGGCTGAACACATTTATCGATCATGATTTATCCCGTAGTCATACCCGTATTGGCGTTGGTGCGGAATACTGGCGCGATTATCTGAAACTGAGTGCCAATGGTTATATTCGGGCTTCTGGCTGGAAAAAATCGCCGGATATTGAGGATTATCAAGAGCGTCCGGCTAATGGTTGGGATATCCGCGCAGAGGGATATTTACCGGCATGGCCGCAGCTTGGCGCAAGCCTGATGTATGAACAATATTATGGCGATGAGGTAGGGCTGTTTGGTAAAGATAAGCGCCAGAAAGACCCACATGCCATTTCTGCTGAGGTGAACTATACGCCAGTGCCTCTTCTGACACTGAGCGCAGAGCACAAGCAGGGCAAGAGCGGTCAGAATGACACTCGCTTTGGCCTAGAAGTTAACTACCGGTTTGGCGAGCCTCTGGAGAAACAACTCGATACGGATAGCATTCGCGAGCGTCGGGTACTCGCAGGCAGCCGTTATGATCTGGTTGAACGTAATAACAATATTGTTCTTGAGTATCGCAAAGCTGAGGTGATCCGTATTGCTCTGCCTGATCGTATTGAAGGTAAGGGCGGACAGACGGTTTCGCTTGGTCTTGTAGTCAGCAAAGCAACTCACGGTCTGAAAAATGTGCAATGGGAAGCGCCGTCCTTGCTGGCTGCAGGCGGTAAAATTACCGGTCAGGGTAACCAGTGGCAAGTGACGCTTCCGGCTTATCAGGCAGGCAAAGACAATTATTACGCAATTTCTGCGGTCGCATACGATAACAAAGGCAATGCCTCAAAACGCGTACAGACTGCAGTGGTTATCACCGGGGCAGGTATGAGCGCCGAGCGCACTACGTTAACGCTTGACGGTCAGAGCCGTATCCAAATGCTTGCTAACGGGAGTGCGCAAAAGCCGCTGGTTCTGTCTCTGCGAGACGCCGAAGGGCAGCCAATCACGGGTATGAAAGATCAGATCAAAACTGAACTGACGTTTAAACCTGCCGGAAACATCGTAACGCGGGGCATTAAGTCTGCTAAATCACAGGCGCAACCAACTCTGGGGGAGATCACCGAAACAGAAGCCGGGGTGTACCAGTCGGTCTTCACCACCGGTACGCAATCAGGTGAAGCAACCATTACGGTGAGCGTTGATGGCATGAGCAAAACCGTCACTGCTGAACTGCGTGCCACTATGATGGATGTGACAAAATCGACTCTGAGCGTGAATGAGCCGTCAGGTGACGTGGTTGCCAATGGTCAGCAATCCTACACGCTGACGCTTACTGCCGTGGATACCGATGGCAACCCTGTAACGGGAGAAGCCAGCCGCCTGCGATTTGTTCCACAGGACAGCAATGGCGTTACCATTGGCAGCATTTCGGAGATAAACCCAGGGGTTTACAGCGCCACGGTTTCTTCAACCCGCGCCGGAAACATTGTTGTGCGTGCTTTTAGCGAGCAGTATCAGTTGGGAACGTTACAACAAACGCTGAAGTTTGTCGCCGGACCGCTTGATACAGCGCATTCAACCATCACCCTGAACCCGGATAAACCGGTAGTTGGTGGCACGCTTACAGCTATCTGGGCAGCAAAAGATGCCTATGACAACCCGGTGACCGGTCTCACTCCAGATACACCGTCATTAACGGGGACTGCCGCTGCGGGTTCTTCCGTTTCAGGCTGGACGGATAATGGCGACGGGACGTGGACTGCGCAGATTTCTCTGGGTACTACGGCGGGTGAATTAATTGTTATGCCGAAGATCAACGGTCAGGATGCTGCAGCTAATGCGGCGAAAGTGACTGTGGTAGCTGATGCTTTATCTTCAGGCCAGTCGAAAGTATCCGTTGCAGCGGATCGCGTAAAAGCAGGGGAAAGCACGACTGTGACGCTTGTGGCAAAAGATGCGCATGGTAACGCAATCAGCGGTCTTTCCCTGTCGACAAGTCTGACGGGAGCTGCGTCTGAAGGGGCGAGCGTTTCCAGTTGGACTGAGAAAGGTGACGGTTCCTATGTTGCTACGCTGACCACCGGCGGAAAGACGGGTGATCTTCACATCATGCCGCTATTCAATGGCCAGCCAGCAGCCACCGACGCCGCGCAGTTGACTGTTGTCGCGGGGGATCAGGCAGTTTCTACTTCAACGCTGACAGTAAAAGATGCCAACCTTGCTATTGAAAGCACGACGGAACTGACTTTCTCCGCCAGAGACCAGTTTGGAAACGCGCTTACCGATATCGACACCGCTAAACTTGGCGCATCGCTTTCCGGTGACGCTGTGTCTGGTAGTTCAGTTACAGGCTGGAGCCATAAAGGCAACGGCGAATACACGGCTGTTCTGCGTTCGGGAACGCGGGCAGGCGCGCTGAACATTATGCCGCAGATCGATGGCAAAAACGCTACAGCACAGGCAACTCCGGTTAACGTTAAAGCGGGGACTATTGCGGTTGACCACTCGGAAATGACCGTATCAAAAACGTCGATTACCGCAGGCGAAAGCATCACGCTGACGCTGACTGTGAAGGATAAATTCGGCAACGCAATCACCGGTATTACACCGGAAACACCGCAATTTGGTGGTGATGCATACAACGTCAACCAGCAGCGCCCATCCGTCAGTCAGTGGACGGAGAAGGGCAATGGAACCTATACGGCGATGCTGACTGCTGGCGCAACGGGAGTTGGTGAGCTGACCATCATGCCGCGCGTTGATGGCGCTGATGCTCTGAAGCAGGCGGTTTCTGTCACCATCGCCGCCGGGGAGATGTCGTTAGTGAACTCCACGCTTGTTGCAGATAATGAAGCCCCGATGATCAAAACGACGACACAATTGACCTTCACGGCGAAGGATGCGAACGGTAACCCTGTAAGTGGTCTGAAACCTGATGCTCCAGAATTTAGTGGCGTAGCCAGCACAGGGACGGAACAACCTTCGGCAGGAACCTGGACGGAACAAAGCAATGGCACCTATGTTACGACGTTAACCACAGGCTCTGCAGCCGGTCAACTGGTTATCTGGCCTCGAGTGAATGGCAAAGATGCTGCTTCGAAACCACTACTGCTGAACGTTGTGGGTAACGCTTCTGAGGCTAACATTCACGATATTTCAGTGAATGTTGATAACCAACTGGCTGATGGACAGTCCGCCAACAAGGTTACCCTGACCGTAACAGATTCCTATGGTAACCCGTTGCAGGATCAAACGGTAACACTGACTCTGCCTGAGGGAGTGAGCAGCAAGACAGGGAATACGGTAACAACGAATGCTGCAGGTAAAGCCGATATTGAGCTGATGTCCACAGTTGCCGGGGAACACACAATCACAGTCTCGGTGAATAAAAATCAGAAGACTGCCACGGTGAAGTTCAAAGCGGATGCCAAAACCGGTCAGGCAAGCCTTCAGGTTGATACCGTCGATCAAAAAGCAGCAAACGGCAAAGATGCCTTTACGCTGACGGCAACTGTTGAGGATAAAAACGGCAACCCTGTTCCCGGAACTATGGTCGCCTTTAATCTGCCTCGGGGCGTCACACCGCTTAATGACGAGAGTACCTGGGTGAAGACCAGCGATGAAGGTAAAGCCGAGCTGCGAGTCGTTTCTGTGACTGCGGGAACGTATGCAATCACCGCAACGGCAGGAAATGACCAGATGTCGGATGCGCAGAGCATCACGTTTGTGGCTGACAAGGCTACGGCAACCATCTCGAGTATTGAGGTGATTGGCAACCGTGCACTGGCAGATGGTAAAGCCAAACAGACTTATAAAGTTACGGTTACTGATGCCAATAACAACCTTGTGCAAGGTAGTGAAGTGACGCTGACCGCCAGCCCGACAACATTAGATCTGGAGCCGAACGGGACTGCAACAACTAATGAGCAAGGGCAGGCTATATTCACCGCTTCTACCACTAAAGCGGCGATATATACGCTAACAGCGAAAGTGAATCGGACCGACGGTCAGGTATCGACGAAAACTGCCGAATCCAGATTCGTTGCGGATGATAAAAATGCAGTACTTGCTGCATCATCTGATGTAAAAGAACTGGTAGCAGACGGAGTGGCGACCGCAACGCTGGATGTTACTCTGATGTCGGCTGGCAACCCTGTTGGGGGAAATATGTGGGTCGACATTAAGGCTCCGGAAGGCGTGACGGAGAATGATTACCAGTTCTTGCCGTCGAAAGCTGACCATTTCGTGAACGGGAAAATCACGCGTAAATTCAGTACCACTAAGCCAGGGGAATATACATTTACATTCAACACTCTGACGTATGGCGGGTACGAAATACAGCCTGTGACTGTGACAATTAACGCTGTGAAAGCTGCTACTGAAGAGGGTGAGGAGGTCGTAAAATAATTGTCCCCGGAATGAAAAACTCGCTGTAATAAAGAATAATGGCGTTGACATTCTCAACGCCATTATTCCACTAAATACCTACCCTGATACTGATTAGACGGTAGCAGGGTAGGGTAATCCTTAATGTGAGAATGTGACACAGATACAAACTAAGCTGGGCGAACGGGGATGAAAATTTCGCAAACAACATAATTGCTATCCTTTTCTACGAAAGTTTTATCGTAGTAAAATCGCTCAATATCACTGCCGTTGACTCTGACTAACCCCCTGGCAGGCAGTTCTATCAGATAGAGATTCCGCACCCAGTTAGCGTAGTGCTCCCAATCTCCTTCATAGCGGAAAGATGCATAAAGTCCTCCAGCCGTTATCCATTCCTTTGTCATATCTGTATCCGTATGGTTACAGACTGTACCGGCGAAAGTTTCAACTGTGAGTAAATCTACCGATTTTGTTGATGGTGTATATGCTGAGACATAATAGATATCCATCTTCAAATTTTGAAGACACCGGGATAAATGATTACGACGCAGTTTTACTTCTTCATCTGGTGGCGTATTAGACAGTTCAATATCATATTTAAATGCATTGCCAAAAATACGTGTTTCAGGAAGATGGACTAATGAGCAATCGGTCTTTTGATGTTGACGCGTTAATAACGGGGGTAAAATATTTGTTAGATCCCAAAAATCACGGTGCCGATATTCTCTGGGAGAACATCCAAACAATTTTTTAAATTCACGACTGAATGACTGCTGTGAATCAAAATGCAAAGAGAGCGCAATATCAAGCATTGATTTGGCAGTAAGTCTGACAAGAATGGCTGCCCGACAAAGTCTTCGTTTGCGGATGTATGCGCCCAGGGGCATGTGCATGAAGTTTCTGAACAGGAGTTGAATATTGCGTCTGCTGTAGCCAGATTTCTGTGCGATATCTTCGATTGAGATAGGGTGATCGAGATTACACTCAATCCACTCCAGGAGCTGCTGTAAAATCTTCTGCCTGATCATAACATTCTCCATTTATCTTTAGTCACTTTGCACATTTTCCTGGCGACAATGGCTTTGAGTATATCAAAAACAGAAATGCCCGAGGCAAAACGATTGATAGTGCCTGTCGGGTAATGGGGAGGAAGCATGTACATTAAAGCTATGAGGTCAAATCGTAGCCTGTGTTTGTCTCCTGGCAGGCCTCAGTCAAGCGGACCGAGCTTGTGCATCGCTGGCAATCAGCTGCCCGTTCAAGATAAAGTTTTGGAAAATGCCACTATGTAGTTCTGGTCAACAATTAGTTGAGCAGAATCACGTTTGAATTCAGGGCTAAATTTTTTCTTTTCATTAGTGCACCAGTGTTGTTCTGAGGTGAGACCATCACCTCTGTTCAGATAGCCAATTTTAGTAAATCATCACATATTAATACTATGCGATAAATAAATAACAGACAAATACAATTCTCAATTCGACTTTGATACTCTCGTGTAAATTATAATTTACTTTGTTTCATATCTGTTATGGCCGTATGCAGATCACGGTATGGACGGTGGTATGCTTATTTGCTATATCAAAGCGATCAGGCCAAGAACAAAAAATGCAAGGTTAATTGTTAACCGCTAATACAATAAAGCAGATAATGTCAAATGGTGATATTGTAGATATAAATCTTTAAACGTTAGTAATCCCTTATCTCATTAAAATAGTTATTAAAGTGCAAAGATGATGATTAGACATTCTTTTATCGTGTTTCTTGCGATTTTTCCAAAAATTTTGATGGCGCATCCATTTAAACATGAAGGTTTGGTGATGAGTGTATTTGATAGCCAATTCTCTAATGGTTCTGCTATCATCTTTTCTCCCCCTCATAATGGAGATAATCAGAATTTTATATACTCAAATGGAAATATAAAAGTTGCCACTCAGACAAATTATTGTCTCAGTATCAATAGAGATAATGACGATAGCAAAGCTATACTCTGGGAATGTAATGGTGAGGATAACCAAAAGTTTACAATAAGTCAAAACACCATCAGACCTTATGATAAGCCAGATGAATGCCTGACGGTGAGACAAGATAACACTGTAACGTCTGAAGTTTGTGAGTCTTCATCTAATCAAACGTTTTATATTCCGAAGGTTTGCCTCTATAAAGATGTAAATTACAGAAATATTAGCGAGTGTTCAGATAATGACATATCCAATGTCAAAGAAAATGACACTTTATCTTCTATAAGCGTAGTCAATTCCACAGGGACTCTTTTCGAACATTTTAACTTTGAGGGGAATAAAATAAGTTTTCATGGCAACATTGGGTCATTATCAAGTTTAAATGACAAGGTGTCTAGTTTAAAAATATCCCCTTTACGTTCATTTTTAATAACATCTGATCCACAATTAGTATGTCAGGGCAATTGCAATAATATTTCTGCTGAGACCTCTAAAGGTAATATCAAAAAACAATATGAGATGTTTAATAGACATCATTCTGATGTCGACGCGGTGTTGATTAATGGTGATCTTACTGAATATGGTCATGGAAGTGAATGGAACGACTTTGAGAATATTATCAAAACATTGGGAATTCCTTATTATTTCGGATTGGGCAACCACGACATGTATAATAACTATAATGATTGTCATGAAAACAATTGTTTTATACGGAGTATAACAAAACTATTTCACCATATTAATGGTAAAGAAAATATAGCGAGCTTTGACGCACACTACTATTACGGGTATTTATTTCCTGATATTGTTGAGTCAATTAAAGGTTCTTTGTCATATTCTATTGATTTTGGGGATATTCTTGTTATTCAGCTCAATGATTTTGAATCGCGAAAAAATCCATTATCTTTAAACCAATACTCATCTGGTGGTTGGGGTAATGGGGCAATGCGTTATATAATTGAGAGATATCAGGATCCGGGGTACTCATGGCTTGAAAGTCAATTATATTCAGCTTACAAGAAAAAACAGATTGTGATCTTTAACCAGCATCGTGATGATGCAGATGCCGGCAATCTACAAAACCTCCTTGATAAATATAAGGTAAAACTACGATTTTCTGGTCATTATCACAATTCAGTTGGCGAGACTCGCAACGGTTTTATCCTTTCTGGTTCAAGCGCATTAGGTACCTACCTCAAAGCGGAAATCGACACAGTTAAACAAACTGCAAAAATATATAAGGGAGTAGATAATACAAATGAACCTGAACTAATAAGCACTGTTAATCTTGAGGATTCTCAAAGTATTACACCGCCGCAGGCACCTGCGCCATCCCCCATTTATGTACGTGTAAAGACATCCGGCGGATATGAGGCTTTTGTTTCTTTAATTTACAATACACAGGATGGTAAACAGGAGACGATCAATTCCGATAAACTACTTGCAGGTAATTCCTGGGAGTACTTTGTGCCTGCAGGCTCTACAATCGAATCTCTGGAAGTTAAAAATAATACAGGATTAGTCTGGGAGCCGCAGCGAAGAATATTCAAAGTAAACAATATAAGGAAAGATACTTGTTTTGCCACATGGGGGACTACATTGAATGCGGCATGGCAACAAGTTAGCTGTCGTTGAATAACTTCATCATTCAATGTTTTCTCTTGTCATCACAATTTATAATTATGGTTGTGGGGTCTATAAATATAGACCCCAGTCTTTAATGGCTTATAATTTAACATAAGGACTTTTTTTGGCGCTTTACTTTATTTTATTCTTTATTGGACTTATCACTGGTAGTTTTCTGAATGTCGTAATTTGGCGTTATCCAATCATGTGCAAACAGCAACTGGCAGAATTTCAGGGAGATATTGATAGCTCACAACCCAAAATTAGCCTTGTCCGACCTCGCTCACACTGCCCATATTGTCGTCAGACTCTGCGGGTTTACGATATTATTCCTTTATTCTCATGGTTGATACTAAAGGGATATTGCCGTAACTGCCATGAGAAAATTGGTTTGCGCTATCCGTTGACCGAATTATTAACCGCTTTCTCCTTTTTACTTGCGTGGTTTGTCTGGCCAGCCAATATCTGGAGTGTAGCGGTAATGATTTTATCTGCTTTGCTGATCGCTGCGAGTTTCATCGACATTGAGCATCAATGGTTACCCGACGTATTTACTCAGGGCATATTGTGGACAGGCCTGATTGTCGCATGGACACAGCAAAGTCCGTTGTCATTACATGAAGCAGTTACTGGCGTGCTTGCGGGATTCGCCTCCTTTTATTCCCTAAGATGGGGGGCTGGAATCGTTCTACGGAAAGAGTCGCTGGGTATGGGGGATGTATTATTGTTTGCCGGGTTAGGTGGTTGGGTAGGGGCATCATCATTGCCCTATGTGGCACTGATTGCTTCACTCAGTGGCTTAGTGTATGCCGTCATTATGAGAAACCAATCAGGCCTGTTGCCCTTTGGACCCTGTCTCAGTTTAGGCGGTTTAGCGACTCTCTATGTCCAGAGAATGTGTCAGTGACAACGTTCATCTCTTGACGGCAGTCTCGTTTCATAATGAATCAGTGAGTCTGAAAACATGTCAGTAAAAGAAGTATTACATAAAAGATTAACATACTTACTTTTTAGTGTCGTTTGCATTTTGTTAACAGGATGTTCAGGTCATAATCAAAATGCCAGTTCATTGGCTAAAGAATTGGCGTGGAATATTAGTCAGAGTCTGCCAGTTCAATCCGCTGGTTATACATTAGCGTTTGCCCGTAGTAGTGGGTCGACAGTAACAATGACCGTTATCAGCGAAGCAGGGACACAACCTATTTTAACGCCTGAAAAGTTTTTGTGGAATTTTCAACAACAAATGTGTGCTGATCCTTCAGTGGTAAATATGATTTCCAGGGGTATTCTTTATGAGATTATGATCAATGATATATCCTCAGGTTCTTCCTATCAGAGTAAGTTGAATCGTACAACCTGCAGAATATGATAATTATCATATCAAAGAGTTTGAGCCTGCACGAATGAAATACTGTAATATTATACGCAACCTTATTGAATATATTAATAAAATAATCAAAGCGCAGACTATGTATAACATTCCCATATGAACAGAAATTTTTTTCTGAATATTGTTCGCTATATGCTTTGGATACTTCTTTTTAGCCTTTATTTAAAGATGTCGCTATCACTTTGGCGTTATATCACTTTACCTACAGAATACACGAAGGTTTCCAATTCGGTTACCGAAAAAAAAAGGATGGATTCGGTAATGGTTAACACCGAATCTTTAAAGCTTATCCAACAGCAAAATTGGTTTGGTAAATATCAACCGACAACAGCATTCGTACATCAACCTCAATCTGCTTCTGTAACAAAAACCTCTCTCAATGTGAAGTTACGCGGTATCGCTTTGGGTGCCAGACCTGGTGCTGTTATTGAAGATGGGGCTAAACAGCAGGTTCTTTTACTGGGTGAGTCGCTGACAAACAATAAAGCTGTTATTACAGGTATCTATCCAGATCATGTGATGATAAGCCATCAGGGAAAAATTGAGTGTCTACGTCTGGTCGATGAGAGTTACTCCACCGATCAAAGTAAAACTGAAAACGACGACGTCCATAAAGTACAAACTCTGCCTGTTACAGAGTCAACTTTTCCCCGTAAGACTAATGTGCTCCCAATGACCGTGCGTGAAATGTTGGCAAAAGATCCGCAGGAAGTTTTTAACTTTATTCAGTTTACTCCCGTGCGTAAAGCGGGCGTTGTTGGTTATACAGTTAAGCCGGGCGTTGACCGTGCTCTTTTTGATGCCAGCGGTTTCAAAGAGGGAGATATAGCGGTTGCTTTAAATCAGCAGGATTTAAAAACACCAGATGCCTTAAATAAACTGAGACAGCAAGTCTATTCCATGACATCCATGCAAATTACGATTTTAAGAAATGGGGCGTATGAAAATATTTCGATTAGCCTACACTAATAATATTTTTATTTAATCCCGGAGATTTATTCATCGTGTTTTTATGTGATATTACATCACTTGCCTGGCGTAAAAAAAAGAAAGTTGTTTGCAATTCAAGAATACATCTGCTGATGCTGGTAATGATATTGTTCAGTTCAGTGGTCTGTGCAAATGAAACAACCTTCACTGCTAATTTCAAAGATACGGATCTCAAATCGTTCGTTGAAACCGTTGGAGCCAATCTTAATAAAACCATCGTGATGGGGCCTGGTGTTGAAGGGCGAGTGAGTATACGAACCATGACTCCACTGAATGAACACCAGTACTACCAACTCTTTCTTAACCTGCTTGAAGCTCAAGGATATGCCGTCGTTCCTATGGAAAACAATGTGCTGAAAGTCGTCAAATCCGTTGTCGCAAAAGGTGAACCACTGCCACTCATTGATGAAGGCGGTAGAGATTACAGCGGTGATGAAATGGTTACCAGAGTAGTACCTGTACATAATGTTTCTGTTCGTGAATTAGCCCCTGTTTTGCAACAAATGCTTGATAGTGCTGGTTCTGGCAACATCGTCAATTACGAACCATCTAATGTCATTATGCTGACCGGACGTGCATCGGTTGTGAAACGTTTGACTGCGGTGATTCAAAGAGTAGATCACGCGGGAAATCGAACCGAAGAGGTTATCCCCCTTACAAATGCATCAGCGTCTGAAATTGCCAGAGTGCTTGAAAGTCTGTACAGAAATAGTGGAGAGCACCAGTCTGCAGCATCTAAAACGCAGATTGTCGCTGATGAACGCACTAACAGCGTAGTGATTAGTGGCGATGTTGGCGCACGTGACAAAATGCGCAGACTGGATTCAGAAATGGAGCGCAGCGGCAATAGTCAGGTGTTCTATCTCAAATATAGCAAAGCGGAAGATTTAGTTGATGTCCTGAAACAGGTCAGCGGCACGTTGACTGCCGCTAAAGAAGAAGCCGAAGGGACAACTACCAGTGAACGCGAGATTGTCTCTATTGCAGCCAGTAAACACAGCAATGCACTGATAGTCACTGCGCCGCAAGATATTATGCAGTCTTTACAGAAGGTTATTGAACAACTTGATGTTCGTCGTGCTCAGGTACATGTTGAGGCGTTAATTGTTGAAGTTGCTGAGGGAAGCAATATCAATTTTGGCGTCCAGTGGGCGTCGAAGGATGCGGGATTAATGCAATTTGCCAATGGGACACAAATTCCTATTGGTACGTTAGGGGCAGCAATTGCCCAAGCGAAGCCCCAGAAAGGATCAACCGTCATTAGTGAAAATGGTGCGACAACCATTAATCCTGATGTTGAAGGAGATCTTTCCACACTTTCCCAATTGCTTTCTGGTTTTAGCGGCACTGCGGTTGGCGTGGTAAAGGGTGACTGGATGGCACTCATGCAGGCAATAAAAAATGATTCCAGCACAAATGTACTCTCCACGCCAAGCATTACTACCCTGGATAACCAGGAAGCCTTCTTCATGGTGGGACAGGATGTTCCTGTATTAACAGGGTCCACTGTGGGGTCAGATAACAGCAATCCTTTCAATACAGTAGAAAGGAAAAAAGTGGGGATCATGCTGAAGGTGACACCACAGATCAACGAAGGTAATGCAGTCCAGATGCTCATTGAGCAGGAAGTTTCGAAAGTGGAAGGACAGACCAGTCTGGATGTTGTGTTTGGTGAGCGTAAACTAAAAACCACCGTTCTCGCCAATGATGGTGAATTAATAGTTCTTGGTGGATTAATTGACGAACAAGCGGGGGAGAGCGTGGCAAAAATTCCTCTTCTGGGCGATATCCCATTGATTGGTCATCTGTTTAAGTCCACCGCAGATAAAAAAGAAAAACGCAATCTGATGGTGTTTATTCGCCCGACAATTCTACGTGACGGTATGGCAGCAGACGGTGTTTCACAGCGTAAATATAATTATATGCGCGCTGAACAGATCTATCGGGATGAGGAAGGAATAAGTCTGATGCCGGAAACCACTCAGCCGATACTCCCTGCCCAGAATATGTCATTACCAGCAGAAGTACGCGCGTTTCAAAATGCCGGGAGGTCGGGTTAAAAGTGGCAGTGCCAGAGGAAACGGCCGCAGGTACCGTCCGATTACCCTATAGTTTTAGTCGTCGGTTTAACCTGATAGCCTGGTGTGAATCATCGCTGGAGATCTTGCATGTCTATCCACTGTCAGTTTCCGTCTTGCAGGAACTACAGCGTCGATTGAGCGTCCCATTCACACTAAGGACAATTGGTGAGGCAGAATTTGAACAGCGTCTTAATGCATTATGGCAGCGGGACTCTTCTGAGGCTCGCCAACTTATGGAAGATATCAGTTCTGCCGGGAATTTCTTTACCCTCGCAGAGGAACTACCTGAAACCGAAGATCTTCTGGAAAGTAACGACGATGCCCCCATCATCAAATTAATCAACGCAATGTTGGCAGAGGCAATTAAAGTGGGAGCCTCCGATATACATATTGAGACGTTTGAAAAGAGTCTGGTAATCCGTTTTCGTGTTGATGGAACGCTACATGAAATGTTGCGTCCCGAACGAAAATTGGCCTCATTGCTGGTATCGCGTATTAAAGTGATGGCTCGCCTGGATATTGCCGAAAAACGTATTCCACAGGATGGGCGAATCGCGTTGCTACTGGGCGGTCGGGCGATTGATGTACGTGTATCCACAATGCCATCAGCCTGGGGAGAACGGGCGGTGCTTCGTCTGCTGGATAAAAGCCAGGCCTGCCTCTCTCTTGAGTATCTCGGACTGAACCACACTCTAACCGCGCAACTGCGGCAACTTTTACACCGCCCCCATGGCATATTTCTGGTCACTGGGCCAACAGGTTCCGGCAAAAGCACTACGCTCTATGCAGGTTTACAGGAGTTGAACAACCACACGCGCAACATCCTTACAGTTGAAGATCCTGTTGAGTATATGATTGAAGGAATAGGCCAGACGCAAGTTAATAACCGCGTTGGGATGACCTTCGCCCGTGGCCTGCGGGCGATTTTACGCCAGGACCCTGATGTCGTGATGGTTGGCGAAATTCGAGACACCGAAACGGCGGAAATTGCTGTTCAGGCTTCTCTAACAGGGCACCTGGTCCTTTCCACCCTACATACCAACACTGCCATTGGAGCCATAACCCGTCTGCAAGATATGGGGATTGAACCATTTTTACTTTCATCCAGTTTGATAGGAATGATGGCGCAACGTCTGGTTCGCACCCTATGTCCAGATTGCCGTCAGGCTGTTCAGGCTAACGATGAAGAAAAACGTCTTATGGGGCTTACCGAGGCACGTGATGTCATCCTGTACCACCCGGTGGGGTGTTCTGCATGTAATCACAAAGGATACAGAGGGCGAACAGCTATTCATGAATTAATTCTTGTTGACGCAACGCTACGTAATTTGATTCATCGTAAGGCAGGTGAAAGGGAGATGGAGCGTTATATTCGGCAGTACTCCGCCGGGATCCGGACAAATGGTATCGAAAAAGTCCTTTCTGGTGAAACGACGCTCAGGGAAGTTCTACGCGTTACTCAGGAGGAGCAGTAATGGCACTATTCTACTATCAGGCACTACAGCATAATGGTCACAAAGCGAAAGGTCTGATTGAAGCGGACTCTGCACGTCACGCACGCCAGTTGTTACGAGGAAAAGGTCTGATTCCTGTACGTGTTGAAGTACGATTGCATGATTTTACTGGCAAGAACTTACGTGGGATGTTACAGCACCAGTGGCATTCACGCCGACGTGTTGCATCTGCCGAACTTGCCCTTTTCACACGCCAGCTTGCAACATTAGTTCAGTCCGCAATGCCGCTGGAAACCTGCTTACAGGCGGTCAGTGAGCAAAGTGAAAAACTGCACGTGAAAAGCCTGGGAATGGCATTGCGCAGCCGGATTCAGGAAGGTTATACCCTGTCGGACAGCCTGCGCGAACATCCCCGCGTCTTTGATTCTCTGTTTTGTTCGATGGTGGCTGCCGGAGAAAAATCCGGGCATCTCGGCGTGGTGCTCAATCGACTGGCGGATTACACGGAACAGCGCCAGCGCCTGAAATCCCGCTTACAACAGGCAATGCTCTACCCGATAGTACTGCTGGTTGTCGCTATTAGTGTGGTTTCTATTTTGCTGACGGCAGTGGTCCCCAAAATTATTGAGCAGTTTGATTATCTGGGACACGATTTACCTGCTTCTACCCGAATGCTTATCTCTCTGAGCAATGCGTTACTGTCAGGTGGCCTTTACTGGCTGGCCGGATTTCTGCTTCTGTCTTTTTTCATCCAGCGGTTATTAAAAAAAGCCAACTTTCGCCTGTGCTGGGATAAGACACTTTTACGCCTGCCGGTGGCAGGGCGGGTTGCAAAGGGGCTTTACACTGCTCGTTTCTCTCGTACGTTGAGTATTCTCACGGCCAGTAATGTCCCACTGCTGGAAGGGGTACAAACTGCAGCTGCTGTGTCGGTTAATTGCTATGTCGAACAACAATTGCTGAAAGCCGCAAGCCGCATACGTGAAGGCAGCAGTCTACGTGCCGCGCTTGCGGAACAAGGTCTGTTCCCACCAATGATGCTATATATGATTGCATCAGGAGAACAAAGCGGCCAACTGGAAAAAATGCTTGATCAGGCTGCAATAAACCAGGAACGAGAATTTGACTCCCTGGTGGGGATAGCGTTAGGGCTGTTTGAACCGGCCCTGGTGATGTTGATGGCCGGTGTAGTGCTATTTATCGTTGTCGCAGTCCTTGAGCCTATGCTGCAGCTTAACAATATGATTGGAATATAATTTACGGAGCTATCAAATGTATTCATTTCCTCGCCATCATAAACACCGGGCTGGATTTACCTTGTTAGAGGTGATGGTAGTCATTGTTATTCTGGGTATTTTGGCCAGTCTGGTCGTGCCAAACTTGCTGGGAAATAAAGAGAAAGCCGATCGACAAAAAGCGGTGAGTGATATCGTGTCGCTGGAAAATGCATTGGATATGTACCGACTGGACAATGGACGATACCCGACGACAGAACAAGGTCTGGAAGCATTACTTCAGAAACCAGTAAATACGTCCAGTAGTAGCGATTACTCGTCCAGAGGGTACATCAAACGCCTGCCGAAAGATCCCTGGGGCAATGATTATCAATATCTGAGCCCTGGGGAAAGAGGTGTCTTTGATCTTTACACGTTAGGCGCGGATGGCCAGGAAAATGGCGAAGGAGCTGCGACTGACATTGGCAACTGGAACTTGCGGGAATTTCAGCGATAAATGCTCAGACGCGGATTCACCATTGTAGAAATCATGCTGGTGCTTTTCCTTATCGGACTTGTTAGTGCAGGCGTGGTGCAGACCTTTGTTTTCCCCTCCATATCTCCAGCAAAAAAAGCGGCACAGAATTTTATGACCCTCTTTTCACATCTTAAAGACAGGGCTCTGATCGAGGGACGAATGATGGGGGTATTAATCACGCCTTCAGGCTATCAGTTTATGCAATATCACTCAGGTCAATGGGAGCCTGTGACTGCAACGCGTTTAGCTGCTCAGTCCTCTGTGCCGAAACAGGTGCATATGATATTGCTGCCAGTGAGCAGTATCTGGCAGAAGGAAGATATTCTGGAACTAGAACACCATCGTCTGACTCTGAATGATATTGAGCTGGAGTTAAAAAAAGAGGAAAAAAGGAAAACGCCACAAATTCGTTACACACCATTTGAACCGGCTATGCCATTCGCGCTTCAGTTTAATTCCCCAGAAAAGCATACGTGCTGGGCGGTCAACATGACGTCTGATGGTGAGTTATCTCTTGATAATTGTGATGAGTAGGGACGATGAAGCGCGGATTTACACTGCTGGAGGTAATGATTGCCCTGTCTATTTTTGCTCTTGCTTCCATAGCGATCTTACAAATCACCTGTAGCGTGTTGAATTATCAGAATAAAATTGAAGAAAAAACGGTGGCGGGTTGGGTAGTTGAGAACCATATGACCTTGCTTTATTTAATGGATCCTGCACAACGCGCGACGGATCAGCATGGTGAGGAAGAAATGGCCGGGATTCTCTGGTACTGGCGAACCGTGCCCTTAAAAGCAGACAACACCTTGATAAAAGCAGTGGATATTGACGTTAGTCGCCAGAAAGACTTTTCCAGTGTAGTTAATTCTGGACGCGCATGGTTTAGTGCAGATGAAGGAGCACTACCTTGAAGATTGTTCGCTCTGGTTTTACGTTAGCTGAAGTGCTGATTGCTATTGCTATTTTTGCCTCACTGGTCTTAATGGCGCAGCAGGTAGCTAACGGCCTCTCAAATGTCAACGTCGTTGTCACCGAACATGATCATAAACTAAAAGCACTTCAACAAACGATGAGTTTTATGAGTCATGATTTGACACAAATTGTGCCACGCCAGATGAGAAGGGAAAACGGTCAGTGGGAATCGTCATTTCTGGCTGGCGAAGGTGTACTGGCCTCAGAAAGCTGGGGAATACGCTTTGTCCGCAGTGGGATAATCAATCCGGGAATGCAGCTACCACGTAGTAATTTACTCACTGTCGGGTATCGTATCCGCAGCGGTTATCTCGAACGCTTATCCTGGCCATTGATTAATGTAAACCCTGTCGTACAAAAATTGATTAAGGCCGATACATTCAGCCTGTTTTTTTATGATGGCTCAGTCTGGCAGACGAGTTGGCAGTCATCACAGGAGTTACCCTTTGCTATGCGAATAATACTGCATACGCAAAAATGGGGCATGATAGAACGCGTTTGGTTACTTCATGGGCCACAAATTAAATAACGATATAATGATACGAACACCGCCAAAACGAGGTATTGCACTTGTCGTAGTGCTGGTGTTACTGGCAACAATGATGCTGATGGTTACCAGCCTCTCGACCATGATGTGGCAGCAACAGGAAAGAGCACATATTCAGCAAGATTATCAGCAGGCAATGAGTTACAGCGCCAGTGTTGAAAGCCTGGCGCTGAGTATATTAAGTCGGAGTCTGAAAAAAGAAACGCGTGTACATTTGGGGCAGGAATGGGCCTCAGGCCCTCGTCTTTTTCATTTACCGCAGGGGAAAGTGGTCATTACCCTGCAAGATGCTCAGGCCTGCTTTAATCTGAATATTTTCTCCAGGTCGGCAACAACTTCACACTTCCTTGCTGTTCAACAACTCATCGCTCTGCTTTTACGTCTGGAAGTTCCAATCAACCGAGCTGAAAAGATTGCTGAAAACCTGCGGGAGTTTATTGGTACAGATACTCGGCAGGGGCGAGAGGACAGAGAATACGGGGCTCAAACAGAGCCTTTCTATACGGCAAATCAGCCACTGGCGGACATCAGTGAGATGCGAATTGTTAAGGGAATGGATGCAGATATTTATCGCAAAATGAAACCGCTGGTCTGTGTACTGCCGATGAACATGCAGCAGATCAATATCAATACATTAGATATCTCACAAGGTATCCTTTTGGAAGCATTATTCGATCCGTGGTTAACATCCGTTCAAGCCAGCGTATTACTACAACAACGTCCCGCAGAAGGATGGAAAGATGTCGATCAGTTTCTTTCTAATCCGATACTAACTCGTGTCGATGAGTATACAAAAAGAAAAGTAAAAGACGTACTGGTCGTACAGAGTAATTACTTTTGGTTGCGCTCAGATATTACTGTGAATGAGACAGAACTGACAATGAATTCTTTGATTGCCCGCCAGGGACCTCAATATTTCTCGGTTCAGCGACATCATACAGGGGACAGTGAGTGAGAGCTATTCTGAACCGCCCCGGGAATCCTGGAGAC
>NZ_AEJZ01000334.1:0-734 GCF_000208525.1 Escherichia sp. TW14182 | reverse complement strand
TAAAACTTACATTATCCACATTATTTTTCTGAACAAGAAAAAACCAATCATCTATTGGATTGATTTTTATAAGCATTATTTATTTTATTCCTTATTAACCTTAAGACGATTTACTATTATTTTTAATGACAATAGTAAAAAACTTCACTCACACCATTTACAAACCACTAAAACCTATCAATGCAATGAACAACTAACAATTTAATAAATTTATTGCATCTAATATTACAGATATTCTTATTTGGCAACTTGCATGCTTACACCCAACAAGTCTTCAGGAAGAAAATCAGTGCAATAAAACACATCTCGCTATTTATATTTTAAGGATGAAAGTGAGTGATATGAGTGATATGAAGTTAACAAAACATGCTTTATCAACCCTGGCTATAGCCATTTCAACAATACTATACACACCAGTATCTCTGGCCGTTGACCCTCCCTCAAATCTAAATAGTAGAGTTGTCGTCAATAATAATGAAGAATTGAAACTCATTGCTTCAGAGGGTTACAATCCCAAATGGAAGCAATTTGGTTTTTTGATGGTGGGCGAAAACTCTAATGGCTCCGTTATCCTTGATAATATGTTAATTATTACCAGATACTCTACCATAGGTAGAAATTCTGAAGGTTCCATCACTTTATTAAACCATACCGACTGGCAGTTTAATCTCACTGCACCCAGGATGGAACTGGGGACATATGATGGTTCCGGCACCGTATATGTGTTAGAAGGC
>NZ_AEJZ01000335.1:0-3862 GCF_000208525.1 Escherichia sp. TW14182 | reverse complement strand
AGTTTTTCCACCACTTTGCTAAATCCTCGATTCATATTTAGCCCGTGGTCAGCGTCGCCAATTTCACGATCCAGCCCGGTAAGATAATCGCTCTCTTTGCTGAAGATTTCTCCACAGCGAGTAAGCCAGTTAACAATTTGAGTTCTGCTCAGTGACATCGTTATCTCCTTATTTACCCCAGTTCAGCGCCGGGGTGTGGACTGGGGCATCCCATAACGCCAACATTTCGTCATCAACTTTCAGTAAGGTGATGGAAAAACCGGTCATATCCAGTGAAGTGCAATACGCACCAATTAAATTGCGTTCGATAGTCAGCCCCGCTTGCTGACAACGCGTAGTCAGACGGTTATAGACGCCGTAAAGCTCAGAAAGTGGTGTGGCGCCAAGATTGTTGACCAGCGCAATCACCCGATCGCCAGACTGTAGCTGCTGTTTGGTTTGAATCTCTTCCTGCCAGTTTCCTTGTTGATAATTCCAGAAGCGCAGTGTGCGATGGTATGTGCCATTTTCCAGCAGCGTGTCGAACATTTCATCGACGGTTTGATCAAGGGAAGAGAAGGGGCGACGATCGATACCCGGCTCGCCATGAATGCCGACGCCAAACTCCATCTCATTATCTGCCAGCGTAAATGAGGGTTTGCCAGCGGCTGGAACGGTACAGGCACCGAGAGCGATACCAATTGAGTGACCCTGATTATTCAGCTTACGCCCCAGTTCCGCACAGGCATCCAGTGAGTCGCCACGTTCTGCCGCCGCACCCACAAGTTTTTCTATTAACACCGTATTGGCAACACCGCGCCGCCCGGCGGTATAAAGACTGTCTTTCACCGCGACGTCGTCATCAATGACCACCGTGGTCACTTTTACGCCGCTGTCATGGAGTAATTCGGTTGCTGTTTCGAAGTTAAGAATATCGCCGGTGTAATTTTTGATGATCAGCAGTACGCCTTCGCCGCCATCAATCTGCATGGCGCATTCAAAGATTTTATCGGGGGTAGGTGAAGTGAAAATTTCGCCCGGACACGCCCCCGAAAGCATCCCCTGACCGATATAACCGCAGTGCATTGGTTCGTGTCCGCTGCCGCCGCCTGACAGCAGGGCGACTTTTCCGGCAACCGGTGCATCAGCTCGTGTGACGTACAGCGGATCCTGATGCAATGTCAGCGAAGGATGCGCTTTCGCCAGCCCTGCCAGTTGTTCGTTCAGTACGTCTTGCACATCATTGATCAATTTTTTCATTATCTTGCTCCAGCAATTATCGTAGGGCATGGATGATGTTCAACGACACGGCGACCACTGACTGCCGATGAATCCATTGTGCATCAGACTTGGGAAAAGAAAATTCATACAAATTATGTTTCATGCTGAAACATATGTTTTAATAAATGTTCCATAATGGAACATAAGAATGCCCTGATACTTAAAATTGCGAGTCAGAACACCTTTTGCCAGAAGTGAGCGGAATATGAGAGGCGGTTTTCACAACGATGACCAGGCTAACGCCCCCTGGATTGCAGCATCCTGGGAGCGATGCCGCAAACTGATGAAACGGGAGTCGTGGAGCGTACCGCACCAGGCCCAGGGCGTGACATTTGCTACCATCTGTCGGCGTAAAAAGGCGATGCTGACACTCGGGCAGGCGGCGCTGGAAGATGCCCTGGAATATATGGCGCCACGAGCGTGCGTTTTGCTTATTCTCGATGAAACTGCCTGCATCCTTAGCCGTTATGGTGATCCGCAGACTATGGAGCAGCTTAGTGCGTTGGGATTTAATGACGGCACTTATTGCGCCGAAGGAATCATCGGTACTTGTGCGCTATCGTTAGCGGCTATCTCTGGTCAGGCGGTGAAAACGATAGCCGATCAACATTTTAAACAGGCGCTCTGGAAATGGGCATTTTGTGCAACACCGCTGTTTGACAGCAAGGGGCGATTGACCGGGACGATAGCCCTGGCGTGTCCAGCGGAACAATCGACAGCAGCCGATTTGCCGTTGACGCTGGCAATTGCTCGCGAGGTGGGAAACTTACTGCTAACGGACAGTTTGCTGGCTGAAACTAATCGGCATTTAAATCAACGTAACGCTCTGTTAGAAAGTATGGACGATGGCGTGATTAGCTGGGACGAGCAGGGTAATCTGCAATTTATTAATGCTCAGGCGGCGCGTGTTTTGCGTCTGGACGCAACGGCCAGCCAGGGAAGAGCAATCACGGAACTGTTAACGTTACCTGCCGTGCTGCAACAGGCAATAAAACAGGCACATCCGCTCAAACATGTGGAAGCGACCTTTGAAAGTCAGCACCAGTTTATTGATGCGGTCATTACCCTTAAACCGATAATTGAACCCCAGGGAACCAGCTTTATTCTGCTGCTGCATCCGGTGGAGCAGATGCGGCAATTGATGACCAGTCAATTAGGCAAAGTTAGTCATACTTTTGCTCATATGCCACAGGATGATCCGCAAACCCGTCGCTTGATTCATTTTGGTCGTCAGGCGGCGCGCAGCAGTTTTCCGGTGTTACTTTGTGGAGAAGAAGGCGTTGGTAAGGCTCTGTTAAGTCAGGCGATTCATAATGAAAGCGAACGCGCTGCAGGTCCCTATATCGCCGTCAATTGCGAGTTATATGGTGATGCGACGCTGGTGGAAGAATTTATTGGCGGCGATCGCACGGAGAATAAAAATGGTCGTCTGAGTCGTCTGGAACTGGCACACGGCGGCACGCTGTTTCTCGAAAAGATTGAGTATCTGGCGGTGGAGTTACAGTCAGCATTGCTTCAGGTCATCAAGCAGGGCGTTATCACGCGGTTGGATGCGCGGCGTTTAATCCCGATTGATGTCAAAGTGATTGCCACGACGACCGCAGATCTGGCAATGCTGGTGGAACAAAATCGATTTAGTCGCCAGCTTTATTACGCCCTCCATGCATTTGAAATTACCATCCCACCTCTGCGTATGCGGCGCGGCAGTATTCCGGCGCTGGTGAATAATAAATTACGTAATCTCGAAAAACGCTTCTCAACCCGATTAAAGATTGATGACGATGCGCTTGCTCGTTTGGTCTCCTGCGCATGGCCCGGTAATGATTTTGAACTGTATAGCGTCATTGAGAACCTTGCCCTGAGCAGCGACAACGGACGCATTCACGTCAGTGATTTGCCTGAGCATCTGTTTACCGAACAGGCGACAGAAGATATCAGCGCCACGCGTCTTTCCACCAGTCTGTCATTTGCGGAAGTCGAAAAAGAAGCGATAATTAACGCCGCCCAGGTGACAGGTGGACGTATTCTGGAAATGTCGGCGTTACTTGGAATTGGTCGCACCACGCTGTGGCGAAAAATGAAACAACATGGCATTGATGCGGGGCAGTTTAAGCGCCGGGGATGATCGACAAAAACAAAAAAGCCATTATGTGCATCCACACATAATGGCTGATTTTTTGCGCCTGTACGGAGACTTCAGTACTGGTAGTAACGTATTAAACGTTAAACAGGAAGTTCATCACATCGCCATCTTTAACGATGTAATCTTTACCTTCTGCACGCATTTTGCCTGCTTCTTTCGCGCCTTGTTCACCTTTGTAAGTGATGAAATCTTCAAACGCGATGGTTTGTGCACGGATAAAGCCTTTTTCAAAATCGGTGTGGATTTTGCCAGCAGCCTGCGGCGCGGTTGCACCAACCGGAATGGTCCATGCGCGCACTTCTTTCACCCCGGCGGTGAAGTAAGTTTGCAGGTTCAGCAGTTTATAACCGGCACGGATCACACGGTTCAGACCCGGCTCTTCCAGTCCCAGTTCCTGCATAAACTCGTCACGTTCTTCGTCGTCCAGTTCGGCAATGTCGGCTTCAACAGCAGCACAAA
>NZ_AEJZ01000336.1:0-9951 GCF_000208525.1 Escherichia sp. TW14182 | reverse complement strand
GGGGGGAAGGCTTAACCTATCTGCCCATTTCCCAAATGTTTAACGCGGCGCTTAACTTCTTCCTGCTTACCGGCGTTAAACGGACGCGCATCCGGGCTACCTAAATATCCGCACACGCGGCGAGTCACCGACACACGGGAGGTGTCATGGTTACCACATTTCGGGCAGGTGAAGCCTTTGCTGGTGCACTCAAACTCACCGGTAAAGCCACACTCGTAGCACTCATCAATCGGTGTATTGGTGCCGTAATACGGTACATGCTGATAGCTGTAATCCCAGACATCTTCCAGCGCCTTCAGGTTGTGCTGAATGTTTGGATACTCGCCGTAGCAAATGAAACCACCGTTAGCCAGCGGCGGGTAAGGTGCTTCAAAGTCGATCTTGTCGTACGGGTTCACCTTTTTCTCCACATCAAGGTGGAAACTGTTGGTGTAGTAACCTTTATCGGTCACGCCCGGCACCACGCCAAACTCAGCGGTATCGAGACGGCAGAAGCGGTCGCACAGGTTTTCACTTGGCGTGCTGTAAAGGCTGAAACCATAGCCAGTCTCTTCTTTCCACTGATCCACCGCCTGACGCAGACGTTCAACAATCGCAATACCTTTCGCGCGAAGCTGCTCGTTGTCATAAACATGCTCGCCGCCGAACAGCGCGTTAATGGTTTCGTGGATACCGATGTAACCCAGCGAAATAGACGCACGACCGTTTTTGAATATTTCAGAAACATCATCGTCGGCATTCAGACGCACGCCACAAGCACCTTCCATATAGAGGATAGGAGCCACGCGCGCTTTCACGCCTTCGAGACGAGCGATACGGGTCATCAGCGCCTTACGTGCCAGCAGCAGACGTTCATCCAGCAGCTTCCAGAAGGTGGCTTCATCGCCTTTTGCTTCCAGAGCAATACGCGGCAGGTTCAGGCTGATCACGCCGAGGTTGTTACGACCATCGTGGATCTGCTCGCCGTTTTCATTTTCCCACACGCCGAGGAAGCTGCGGCAGCCCATCGGGGTTTTAAACGAACCGGTGACTTTCACTACCTGATCGTAGTTCAGGATATCCGGATACATGCGCTTGCTTGCGCACTCCAGCGCCAGCTGTTTGATGTCGTAGTTCGGATCGCCTTTTTTATGGTTCAGGCCATCGCGAATCGCAAACACCAGTTTCGGGAACACCGCAGTTTTACGGTTTTTACCGAGGCCTGCGATACGGTTACGCAGGATGGATTCCTGAATCAGGCGCGACTCCCAGCTGGTGCCCAGACCAAAGCCAAAGGTTACAAACGGTGTTTGACCGTTGGCGGTGTGCAGGGTATTTACTTCGTACTCCAGCGACTGGAAGGCGTCGTAGCACTCTTTGATGGTACGAGAGTTGGCGTAGCCTTCAGCATCCGGAATGCTCCACTCCTCCGCCGTTTTACGGTGCTTGTTGTAGCTGGCGGTGACAAACGGAGCCAGAACTTCGTCGATACGGTTAATGGTGGTGCCGCCATAAATATGGCTGGCAACCTGGGCGATAATCTGCGCAGTTACTGCGGTGGCAGTGGAGATCGACTTCGGTGGTTCGATCTCGGCGTTCCCCATCTTAAAGCCCTGAGTTAGCATACCTTTCAGGTCGATCAACATGCAGTTGAACATCGGGAAGAACGGCGAGTAATCGAGGTCGTGGTAGTGAATATCGCCACGCTCATGCGCCTGCACCACGTCACGCGGCAGCAGGTGCTGGCGTGCATAGTGTTTAGCAACAATACCGGCCAGCAGGTCGCGCTGGGTTGGAATTACCTTGCTGTCTTTGTTGGCGTTTTCATTGAGTAACGAAGAGTTGGTCTGCTCGACCAGGCCACGGATCTCCTGGTTCAGGCGACCGCGTTTTTCACGTTCGATGTCGCGATCGTGACGGTACTCGATGTAAGCACGAGCCAGTTGTTTGTACGGGCCTGACATCAGCTGGTTTTCAACTGCGGTCTGGATTTCGTTGATATCGACCTGGTTGCGGCCTTGCATTTGCTCGCTGACGACAGCGGCAACAGTGGCACAATAATCTGCATCATCGACTTCCGCTGCTTTAGCTGCACGCAGAATGGCTTCTTTGATGCGCTCTGATTTAAACGGCACTTTGCAGCCGTCTCGTTTCATCACATGCGGTGTCATGATCGCTCCATATTTTTAAGAACAGGTTATACACAGAAAGTTGGGAAGTGCGCCCCGCTTTATTTAGCTCTTTTTACGGGGAGTTACTGCAATCCCAATCCGCTTTATCCACAATTTTGTCGGCTTTGTTGGCGTGTGTCTTGGTGCAAGTATAGTCGACGGATACAACATATTGGGTTGAGAGGCATTTTAAAGTCTATATATAGTGCTTTGCATTAAGGATGTTTAAGGTTTTTTTGATTTAGCTCAAAGTAAAAAGCAGAGTGTACGGATGACGGGCGCTACAGCGATGTGTAAATTTTTTAATAATTTTCTGTTCAAAAAACCAACAAAAACAATGCGCTGACAGATAAGGCCCCGGAAATACTCGCTTTACCGGGGCCTCGAGAAGAATTATCTCTGCAACCACCAGACAGCCTCAAATGGCCGCAATGTCATGGCTCCCGGTTGAGAGGAGGCTTCTTCATAGTTATGCATTAACAGTTGCCAGTCGCCGCTGATTTGCGTTGGTTGCCAGGGCTGTACGTCACGGCTAAGGTTGGCAATCACCAATAAAGTTTGCCCCAGCCATTCGCGGCGATAGCACCACAATACAGGACTGTTTGGCAGGAGATCCTGGTAATTGCCCCATGTCAGAATGGGTTCTTGTTTACGCAACGTGATTAACTTCTGGTAGGTGTAAAACACTGAAGATTCATCGGCCAGCGCAGATTCTACGTTGATTTCGCGATAGTTATCACACAGACCAATCCACGGCTTGCCGGTAGTAAACCCTGCGTTATCGCCGTTGCTCCATTGCATTGGCGTGCGGCTGTTGTCACGGGATTTACTGGCGAGGATTGCCAATAGCTCTTCGGCGTCACGCCCATCGTTGCGCAGCTCGGCAAACATATTGAGGCTCTCCACGTCGCGATAGTCAGTAATGCGCGTGAAATGTGGGTTGGTCATACCAATCTCTTCGCCCTGGTAGATATACGGCGTTCCCTGCATACCATGCAGCACCATCGCCAGCATTTTTGCCGCAGGCACGCGGTATTCACCTTCATCACCAAAGCGAGAAACAATGCGCGGCTGATCGTGGTTACACCAGAACAAAGCATTCCACGCAACGTTGTGCATTCCCTGTTGCCAGTGGCGGAACAATGTTTTTAACGCCACAAAGTCAGGTTTAGCCAGCGTCCATTTTTCACCGCCGGGATAATCGACCTTCAGGTGATGAAAATTAAAGGTCATCGACAATTCACTGCCTGTCAGTGCCGCGTATCGCTGACAATGTTCAAGGCTGGTGGAGGACATTTCACCCACAGTCATTAATCCGCGTGGCGTAAAGACATCGCGGTTCATTTCGTGCAAAAACTCGTGTGCTCGTGGTCCGTCGGTGTAGAAGCGGCGCCCGTCGCCATCCAGATCGTTGGGGAAGTTCTGGTCTTTGGAAATCAGATTCACCACATCCAGGCGCAGCCCGTCTACCCCGCGATCGGCCCAGAACTCACAGACTTTTTTCAGTTCTGTGCGTACTGCTGGGTTTTCCCAGTTGAGATCGGCCTGTTCTGGTGCAAACAGATGCAAGTAATACTGTTCGCTTTCTGCGTGCCAGCGCCAGGCATTGCCACCGAATTTAGAACGCCAGTTATTTGGTGGTATTCCTGGTTCGCCGTCACGCCAGATATAAAACTGACGATAAGGACTTTCTTTGTTCTGCGCCTCGCGAAACCAGGCGTGTTGGGTAGAAGTATGGTTAAACACCATATCAAGGATAATGCGAATACCGCGCGATTTCGCCTGCGCCACCAGTTCATCAAAGTCGTCCAGCGTACCGTAGGTGGGATCAATCGCCGTATAGTTCGCTACGTCGTATCCGTTATCGATCTGTGGGGAGACATAAAAAGGTGTCAACCAGATAGCATTAACGCCCAGTTTTTGTAGATAGTCGAGGCGTAGGGTGACTCCTCGCAGATCGCCGGTGCCGCTGCCCGTGGTGTCCTGAAAACTCTTTGGATAAATCTGGTAGATAACGCCGTTTTGCCACCAGTGGGGAAGATTAGTCATTACGTCATTCCTGCAAATGCGAGGGGGCGCAAGTGCGCCCCGAAGAAAATTAAACAATGTTCAGCGTGCCCAGGCGGTGTTTTCGCTGGTAGATAAACGAGGTGAGCACAATCGGGATGATGATGGCGATAGCCATTGCCAGCGCAAATACCTGCCAGTAGCTCGGCTGAATGGAGAGAATACCAGGCAGACCACCGACGCCGATGCCATTCGCCATAACGCCGTTCAGGCCGCAGAGCAATCCCGCCAGACCGGAACCAATCATCGCGCACAGCATCGGGAAGCGATATTTCAGGTTGATGCCGTACATTGCCGGCTCAGTAACCCCAAGATAAGCGGAGATCGCCGCTGGAACCGAAATTTCCCGCTCGTTCTGTTTACGGCTGGCGATAATAATTCCTACCACTGCCGATGCCTGAGCAATATTCGAAAGGGCAATCAGCGGCCAGACTGGCGTACCGCCCATGCTTTGAATCATCTGCATATCAATGGCAAGCGTGGTCTGGTGTACGCCGGTAATGACCAGCGGCGCATAGAGGAAGCCAAACAATGCCGCGCCAATAGGGGCAAAGCTGCCAGTCATCAGATGACGAACCGCAAAGGCAACGCCATCGCCAATCATGCGACCAAACGGACCAATCAGCGCATGGGCGAGGAACACCGCGAGGATCAGCGAGCAGACCGGTACAACCACCAGATAGAGATAATCCGGCACGATGCGCTTAAGGCGAGTTTCAATAAAGCCCAGCGCCAGCCCGGCTAACAGCGCCGGGATCACCTGCGCCTGATAGCCTACTTTCGCAATACTGAACATGCCAAAGTCCCACACTTCCGGCACCTGCTGCCCGAGTAGATAGGCGTTCATCAGTTGTGGAGAAACCAGCGTTACGCCAAGCACGATACCGAGGATCGGCGTGCCGCCCATCTTTTTCACCGCCGACCAGCAAATCCCGACCGGCAGATAGAAGAAGATCGCCTCACCGATCAACCACAGAAAATCGTAGATCGTTTGCAGGGAAGGGTACATTTGCGCCAGCGTCTGGCCGTTGCTCATGGGCAGATCGCCGATCACATTACGAAAACCGAGGATCAAACCGCCGCTAATCAGCGCGGGCAGTAACGGGAAGAAGATCTCTGCGAAATGGGAGATCAACTGCTCATGCCATTTCATATTCTGCCTGGCGGCTTTTTTCACCTGCTCTTTATCAACCTGCGCCTGACCAGTCGTTGCTAATAACGCTTTGTAGTAATCGCCAACGTTGGTGCCAATCACCACCTGAAATTGCCCGGCATTGGTGAAACAACCTTTCACCATGGGGAGTTGTTCAATTTCTTTCGGTCTGGCATTGGCCGGTTGGTTGAGGACAAAGCGCAGGCGAGTAATACAGTGGCTCACCGTCGCAATATTGCCGCGCCCACCGACCAGTTCAATCAACCGATCGATATCCGTTTGGTTCACTTTGCTCATCATAAGGCCCCGTGGCAGATGACATATTAGGTTGACGGCAGAATATAGTGGGAAGGAAAAATTAAAAATGGGAACGTTCCCGAAACACGGCAAAGATCACAATTTATCGTTCAGGAAACGATCAGGACAGGGTGGCTGGGATGATGATTTGTTGCGGTTCGCTGCGCCCGGTTATCTGTTTGATTAACTGGCAGGCCGCCTGGCGTCCGGCTTCTGCGTAGCCTGGATCAACGGTGACGATCTCCGGATGGAGGAACTTCATCAACGGTGTATTACCAACGCTCGCCAGCTGTAAGGTATCGATGCGTTGCTCTTGCAGGTATTTACTTGCGCCAAGTGCCAGCGTGTCAGTTGCGCACAGCAACGCGGTGGTTTCAGGGGTAATGACTTTTGCCACGTTCTCATAACCTTGCTTCATGGCGAGGCCAGGCAGAGCGGCGACGGGATGCAGTTTATGCGCTTTGCAGAACGCAAGGTAGGCTTCATGACGTCGCTTACCGGTCGTCACGTCACTGTGCGGCACGCCGAGATAACTGATATTGCGATGCCCCTGGTCATACAGTCGTTGCATCAGGATTTTGATCGCCCCTTCGTCGTCATAACAGACTGAAGCAAAGCCCTTTGCGTCGCGTGCCAGCAGCACCAGCGATGACTGCCAGTGGGCTAACATCTCTTCGGTTATACCGGTAAAACCAAACAGCACTACGCCGTCGATATTACGACGTTTCAAAACGCCCAGATGTTCGGCAACTAATTGTGGTGAAAACTGGCTTTCCATCATGATGGGGTCGTAACCCTGTTCATAGAACGCCGGCAGCATGGTCTGAACCGCGAGATTTTCTGACAGCGAATCCAGACGTGTCACGATGATGGCGACCACTTTATCGCTTTGCCCACGCATGGCGCGCGCAGAGCGGGAAGGGGAAAATCCATGCTGATTCATCACTGCTTCAACACGTTCACGTGTGCGCTGGCTCACGCCGCTTTCGTTATTCAGCACCCGGGAAACAGTGGATTTTCCCACGCCGCTCAAGCGCGCGATGTCTTTGATGGTCAGCCGATTTTGCATCCTGTTATCCCGTAACGTGTTGTTTAATTATTAGAGACTAACTTTACCCGCGCATTCAGCAATGGGCAAAGTCTGGTTTATCGTTGGTTTAGTTGCCGACAGGTATTATATCGGCATAAATGCTACGAATATTATTGGATTCGCGGCGCTATTTATTCACTTACCGGAGGTTATATGGAACCTGATCCCACGCCTCTCCCTCGACGGAGATTAAAACTTTTCCGGTAAGCCCGTCTTTTCACGGCGTTACCGGATGCGTAAGGCCGTGACGTTTTAACGTCCCTGCTCATATTTATTACCTTCAGGTAAGGCTTCGCCACGCCTGAAGATATTTCTGCACTGTTCCAGACAGTGCGGAGGGACACCCTATGTTTAAAGAAATTTTTACCCGGCTCATTCGCCATTTACCTTCCCGTCTGATCCGTCGCGATCCGCTACCGGGTGCGCAGCAGACAGCGAATGCACCAATCCCGCCTTCCTTAAGCGCGCATTGCCTGAAAATGGCAGTGATGCCCGAAGAAGAATTATGGAACACGTTCGACACCCACCCGGAAGGGTTGAATCAGGCGGAAGTGGAAGTTGCCCGTGAAAAACATGGCGAAAATAAATTACCTGCGCAACAACCATCGCCGTGGTGGGTACATTTGTGGGTCTGCTATCGCAACCCCTTTAATATTTTGCTCACGATCCTTGGCGGCATTTCTTACGCCACGGAAGATTTATTTGCCGCAGGCGTTATCGCGTTAATGGTGGCTATTTCCACGCTGCTGAACTTTGTTCAGGAAGCGCGTTCCACCAAAGCGGCAGATGCCCTGAAAGCGATGGTCAGCAATACCGCGACGGTGCTGCGCGTTATTAACAGCAAAGGCGAAAATGGCTGGCTGGAGATCCCGATCGACCAGCTGGTGCCCGGCGATATTATAAAACTGGCGGCGGGGGATATGATCCCGGCAGATTTACGTATCTTGCAGGCGCGGGATCTGTTCGTCGCTCAGGCGTCGTTAACCGGTGAGTCTCTGCCCGTGGAAAAAGCCGCTACCACTCGCCAGCCGGAGCACAGCAATCCGCTGGAGTGCGACACCCTGTGTTTTATGGGCACCACCGTGGTGAGCGGCACGGCACAAGCAATGGTGATTGCTACAGGAGCCAACACCTGGTTTGGTCAACTGGCGGGGCGTGTTAGTGAGCAGGAAAGCGAGCCGAATGCCTTTCAGCAAGGGATCAGCCGCGTCAGTATGCTGCTGATTCGCTTTATGCTGGTGATGGCTCCGGTGGTGTTGCTTATCAACGGTTACACCAAAGGTGACTGGTGGGAAGCGGCACTGTTTGCGCTTTCGGTCGCGGTAGGCTTAACGCCGGAAATGTTGCCGATGATTGTTACCTCGACGCTGGCGCGCGGCGCAGTAAAGCTGTCGAAACAGAAAGTGATCGTCAAACATCTGGATGCCATTCAGAACTTTGGCGCAATGGATATTCTGTGCACTGATAAAACCGGCACCCTGACACAGGATAAAATTGTGCTGGAGAATCATACCGATATCTCCGGTAAAACCAGCGAACGCGTGCTGCATAGCGCGTGGTTGAACAGTCATTACCAGACTGGACTTAAAAACCTGCTTGATACCGCGGTGCTCGAAGGTACGGATGAAGAGTCAGCGCGTTCGCTGGCCAGCCGTTGGCAAAAAATTGATGAGATTCCGTTTGATTTCGAGCGTCGCCGGATGTCGGTGGTTGTGGCAGAAAATACCGAACACCATCAGTTGGTTTGCAAAGGCGCATTGCAGGAAATCCTCAATGTGTGTTCGCAGGTGCGTCACAATGGCGAGATTGTACCGCTCGATGACACCATGCTACGTAAGATTAAGCGGGTTACTGATACGCTGAATCGTCAGGGGCTGCGCGTGGTTGCGGTGGCAACGAAATACCTGCCAGCGCGTGAAGGAGATTACCAGCGGGCGGATGAATCCGACCTGATCCTCGAAGGATATATTGCTTTCCTTGATCCGCCAAAAGAGACAACCGCTCCGGCACTGAAGGCATTAAAAGCGAGTGGAATTACCGTAAAAATCCTTACTGGCGACAGTGAGTTAGTTGCAGCGAAAGTGTGCCATGAAGTGGGGCTGGACGCGGGAGAGGTGGTCATTGGTAGTGATATTGAAACGCTATCTGACGACGAACTGGCAAATCTCGCACAGCGCACCACGCTGTTTGCTCGCCTGACGCCGATGCATAAAGAACGCATTGTGACCTTACTGAAGCGCGAAGGGCATGTGGTTGGCTTTATGGGCGATGGTATAAATGATGCGCCCGCCTTACGCGCTGCGGATATCGGCATTTCTGTGGACGGCGCGGTAGATATTGCCCGTGAAGCGGCTGATATCATCCTGCTGGAAAAAAGCCTGATGGTGCTGGAAGAGGGGGTGATTGAGGGACGTCGCACTTTCGCCAATATGCTGAAATACATCAAAATGACGGCGAGCTCTAACTTCGGTAATGTGTTCAGCGTGCTGGTGGCGAGTGCTTTCTTGCCCTTCCTGCCGATGTTGCCGTTACACTTGCTTATTCAGAACCTGCTGTACGATGTGTCACAGGTGGCGATCCCGTTTGATAACGTCGACGACGAGCAAATTCAAAAGCCGCAGCGTTGGAATCCGGCGGATCTGGGGCGCTTTATGATCTTCTTCGGACCGATCAGCTCGATCTTCGATATTCTGACGTTTTGCCTGATGTGGTGGGTATTCCATGCCAACACGCCGGAAACGCAAACGCTGTTCCAGTCGGGCTGGTTTGTGGTGGGATTACTGTCGCAAACGCTGATTGTGCATATGATCCGCACCCGTCGTGTACCGTTTATTCAGAGCTGTGCATCGTGGCCGTTAATGATCATGACCGTGATCGTGATGATTGTCGGGATCGCATTGCCATTTTCACCGCTGGCCAGTTATCTGCAGCTGCAGGCGCTGCCGTTAAGCTATTTCCCGTGGCTGGTTGCGATTCTGGCAGGGTATATGACATTAACCCAGTTGGTGAAAGGGTTCTATAGCCGACGTTACGGCTGGCAGTAAAGAATAAACCGGGCATTGTGGCCCCGATTCAGATTGCAGGCAAAGTGAGCTTTGTTCATGCCGGATGCGGCGTAAATGCCTTATCAGGCCTACAAATTCAATAAATTGCAGGAATCACCCAGGCCTGATAAGCGTAGCGCATCAGGCAAT
>NZ_AEJZ01000337.1:0-1783 GCF_000208525.1 Escherichia sp. TW14182 | reverse complement strand
CGGGCACTTACTGTCAGTAACCGGACAATCGCAGCTTCATTCCACTGCACGAAGACCAGGACGTCGGCACACCAGAAAGGGGACGTTTCTCTGTTGCGAAGACAACCCTTATCACTTTTGCAAAGTGCCATAATGACACTTTTTGATATATTTAAATCCGGTGATAAAATTAAGTCGTAAAGTGACAGAATGGCACTTCTGAGGGCATGATGATGTCAGGATTTGAGTTAAGGTTATGGCGGCGGGGAATGGGCTGGGACCAGGAACGGGCGGCAGAAGAACTCGGTATCAGCCTCCGGACATACAAACGATACGAGAAAAAAGCGGAAACCGGGAAGCTGATCGAACTGGCAACGGAAGCCCTGACCAGAAGAGCCGGCTGACACTCTCTTCACCGGTGGGCAGGTAAAACCTGCCCACCACCGCATCACACCCGGGGTGGCAGCGCCTCCGGGAAATGGCGCGCAATAATATCATTCAGCCGGTCAACCAGATCCGGGCGTCTGAACATGATGTGTACCGTTCCTTTAAGAAAGGCACGGATCGTAAAATATTCCCCTTCGTACAACTGCCCGATATTGTCTTCACGACGTATAAAATCACCAAAACGGGCACCGTCCGATTCACGAAAATCAGGAACATTACGGCCATCCAGTAACCAGAAAGGGCGCGCCAGATCATCCAGTTTAGCCATACCGGAATGGTCAAGTGAAACATACCCGGTTCGCCAGCGATACAGAATATTGCTGACGATAATCTTTTTCCCCAGGCGGCAGGGGTTATTGGTTTTGTAATCCCAGGATAACTGGCGGAAAACATCAATAACGCCTTTTTCAAAAGTCTCCACCTTTCCGGCATTCAGGTGACGGAACGTGGCCAGCACATTGTCCGGGGTGATTTCCGGACAGGATTCACTCTGCAACTGTCTGTTCCACTCATCACGCTGGCAGGAACTCATGAAGGTATACATCCCCGTATCCGTCATCAGCCGATCCCAGATTTTACGATCCGCAAGGCGGGTGATGCTCTTCCGGGTCTCCTCCGGCTGATCGCCACGACGAACGGTTGCCGTGACAGCCTCTTCAAAACCGTAAAGAAAATTCTCGCCCGATGCGTCCCGCAGGAGGCGGCGGGCACTCTCCAGGTGTGCCATCCCCTGCATAAACAGGGCGATCCCCTCATTACGCTGTGCGATGATCCGGTCAATGGCCACGGACGGGATCACCTCCGTACCGGATGCCGTAAACATGTTTTCTGCCGTTAATACACTGTCAGCCATGCTGTTTCTCTCCTGTGGCCGCCTGCTGTACAGGCGGCTCACGTTGTCAGTTATCAGTTAAAAGCCCGCTTCATTTCCAGAGCACGTAACAGGTGCGCCCACTCACTTCCGCGCAGTGCGGGAATGTGCACGGGCTGCATCCGGCGGCTCCGGCGTGCAATCCGGTGTCCCAGCGCACGCATTCCCGGATCCACATCGGCAAAGCTGAACTGCCCCCGTCTGAAACGGGGCTGACGTTTAACCGGCTGATTTTCAGACTGACGCATATTTACATATGCTGCCGTTGGTGTGATGATTGAAGGTAATGTCATGGTTGATCTCCATGTCAGGTTACAAATGCCGGATTTTTTTGCCTCGAAGCCTTCAAATCCGGCGCCGTGAAAAGCAGGGGCAACCCTGCTTTTTGCATTTCATCGCGCGGTGTTTCAGACCTCTGTCGACCCGATCCACGTCCCGTTCAGATAAGCATCAAAAGCATCGTTCCCCTCCTGCACTTCCTGCGGC
>NZ_AEJZ01000338.1:0-825 GCF_000208525.1 Escherichia sp. TW14182 | reverse complement strand
ATTATTGCTCGGAGGCCAGGGTAATGTGATATTGTAGGTATTCACGCCTTAATTACCCCCTCTTTCAGCCAGATAACCTGCGTTCTCGCCATACCTTCCAGCGCGCATTCTTTTGCATATCCAGCGTCAACAAAATGCGTGCGACGGTCGATCTCGTCGTGACAGGCAGAACATGCAATGGTGGCAACCAGGTCTGGCGGTTTGATACCGGTACCGCACAATCCAGCCAGCCGGATATGTGCCAGTACAGACGTTTCAGGATTGCCATTACATACGCCAGGGATTCTTACCTGGCATTCCCGACCACGCGCTGCTTTTCTCAAATCAGCCATGATTCCTCCTTGCTGCCAGTCGCAACCATTTTTTATCAACCAGGCTGGCGGTATATCCGAGCAGTGTTGGTATTTCGGATGGTTTCAGCTCAGGCTTACGCTTACGACGATTTGGTACTTTGTAGATGTGTCCGTTCATGACACGAATAAGCGGTGTAGCCATTACGCCTCCTGCTTATCACGCAGCAGCTGGAACTCGCAGCTCTGCGGAATAATCAGGTGGCAGCCAATATTCATCGCCCAGGCTTCAACCTTACACAGGAAGACATACATCTCTCCGGTATCAAGGTCGGAGGTATGGCGTAACGACTGGATAGTGGTGATATCACCGGTTACGACATCAACCAGGTCTTTGGTTTCATAACCGAGATATGTGTGTTTGAGAGCATCTTTTACCCAAGCTGGAGTGGCGAACGTTTTACCCCTGCTGATGAGGTATTCACTGATTTCGCTGTACCACATGTGTAGTGGCATAGTGAATTTGGCCACCTGA
>NZ_AEJZ01000339.1:0-3307 GCF_000208525.1 Escherichia sp. TW14182 | reverse complement strand
CTCGCGTTCCAGCCGTTCCTGAATGATCTCCATGTGCAGCAGGCCGAGGAAGCCGCAGCGGAAACCAAAGCCCAGCGCCGTGGAGCTTTCTGGCTCATAGAACAATGAGGCATCGTTCAGGCTAAGTTTGCCCAGCGCATCGCGGAAGGCTTCATAGTCGTCAGAACTTACCGGGAACAAACCGGCGTAAACCTGCGGTTTGACTTTTTTAAATCCTGGCAGCGCCTTTTCTGCCGGATTACGTGCCAGCGTTAAGGTGTCACCGACTGGTGCGCCGTGGATATCTTTAATAGCACATACCAACCAGCCTACTTCGCCACATTTCAGTTCTGTACGGTCAACTTGCTTCGGCGTGAAAATACCCAGACGGTCGGCGTTATAAGTCTGCCCGGTACTCATGACTTTCACTTTGTCGCCCTTACGCAGGGTGCCGTTTTTAATACGGATAAGTGAGACAACGCCCAGGTAGTTGTCGAACCAGGAGTCGATAATCAGAGCCTGCAACGGGCCTTCCGGATCGCCTTCCGGCGGTGGGATGTCGCGCACCAGACGTTCAAGAACGTCCTGCACACCAACGCCGGTTTTCGCCGAGCAACGCACTGCGTCGGTGGCGTCGATACCAACGATATCTTCAATTTCTTCCGCCACGCGTTCCGGATCGGCTGCCGGTAAGTCAATCTTATTCAGTACCGGCACCACTTCAAGATCCATTTCCATTGCGGTGTAGCAGTTTGCCAGGGTTTGCGCTTCTACGCCCTGCCCGGCGTCAACCACCAGCAATGCACCTTCACAAGCGGCCAGCGAACGCGATACTTCATAAGAGAAGTCCACATGACCCGGGGTGTCGATAAAGTTAAGTTGATAGGTTTCGCCATCGGACGCTTTATAGTCCAGCGTCACGCTCTGCGCTTTGATAGTTATGCCACGCTCACGCTCAAGATCCATGGAATCGAGAACCTGTGCCTCCATTTCACGGTCAGACAGGCCACCGCAGATCTGGATAATACGGTCAGACAGCGTCGATTTACCGTGGTCAATGTGAGCTATGATCGAAAAGTTACGTATATTCTTCATAAAGTATGATTATTGTGCCTTAATGCCCGGTTAACCAGGCTTTTAGAAGTCGCTGTTCTGAGCTTAACGTCTGTATTAATAGAAACGCCGCATTCTACACTACAACATTGAGGCGAGGAAATGTTCATACCGTATGGATTGTGGTATCTGGAAACGTCCTCGCATTTGTTATGCAAAATACAACAAAGCCAGTGAAATCACTGGCTCGCGTCTTCCGAAGATGTTTCAAATCGCACAAGGCCAGGCGGCAATGCCACACTTAAAATGACAGGTTGCCACTCTGCCCGGGCAGCAAACTTACGTGAGAATCCACGCGCAATGAGGAATCCGCCAACGCCGCCGAGAATCGCACCACATAATGCTGCAATATCTGAAGCAAAGAGTAGCTGAAATAACGAAGCGATGAAGAATAATCCCACCAACGGCGACATATAAACCAGTAATGCGGAGCTGAGCAGGCTGCCTTCGGCGATTCCTAATTCCACTTTTTGCCCCGGCACTAACGGTTCATCACAGGGTACGACGATGGTATGCGTGGTTTGCGGGCCAAGTTTATTTAACACGCGGCTACCGCAACCAGCACGGGAAGCACAGCTGCTACATGAGGCTTTGACATCACAACTGACCAGCGCCTGCCCGTTTTTCCAGGAGACAACAGTGGCCCACTCTTTAATCATTGCCCTGCCCCAAACTTAATATTCTCGGCAATGCGCTTCGCCGTTTGCGGTGGCAGTTCACCAACAATGGTGATTTCGGCGTTATCACGTACGCTGGTACTGACGGTTCTGCGTCCGGTGCGCAACATTTGGTCGGTGCTCGATGGCGTAGCACGGTTTACGTTTACCGAGAAGCTGAATAATCCGTCGGAATAGAGACGTGATTCGATAGGCATGTTGTCCATCGTCGGTAACGGACGCCGACTGCTGGAGACTTCACTAAAGCCCTGCGGCAACCAGGTTGGAGTCCAGTTAAATTTGGCTTTTTCACCCACAGGTACAGAAAGCAGCGGTGGCAAGTTCGCTTTCGCCAGCGTCTGCATACTGCTGCTGATATCCTGATTGACGTTGAAAGCAATCACACGGAATTGTTCCAGCGTTTCACCATCACGATCAAGGAGATCTACCCGCATCGGTAATTTCGATTCGGTATCCATCCATACGATGTAGCTGTAGCGTGTGCCATCACGAGCTACTACGCGGATTACCTCACATAAGCGGTCGGCAATACGCGTACGCCCCACGGAGATAAAGTCGTAGTAAGGAGAAAGACGCTTGAAATCGGTATAGATGAGCGATGGCAGAGAATCAACAATGTAATCGCCATTAAGTGTGAACGGTTCAAGACCCGGTTCAAAATAGCTGATTTCATTGCCGCGCTGTACCACTTCCCGGCGCGGGCCATCCATTTGCAACAACTGTGCAAGAGGACGGTTATCGAGGCGTGCATGTCGATAACGCAGAGACTCAACACCTTGTTTATTGATGCTGATGAATGACAGCTCGTAATTCAGTGACTGGCTAGCCAGGTTCATCTGCTGTAATAACGCCCCGGACGCAGGGGTGGCCGAGGCGTTAGCAGAGAATAACAGGCTACCTGTCACTAATGACATGGCAAACCAAAGTTGCTTCATTACTGCGATTGCGTTCCTAAAGTTTGAATTCCTGGCACCTGTACAGCGGCTTGCTGTGTCTGGGCCTGCTCAAACTGAAGCTGTTCGGAGTGGAGTCGACGTTGCAGTTCGTAATCCTGCAACATGGCATTAATGCGACGACGCTGCTCCTGTACCTGCTGCTGTTGACCATTGTTCGTGGTCGCTTCAGAAGGCACTCCCAGACTTACCGGACTGGCTTTACCCATCATCGGCAGAGTATTAAATACCGGAGTTTCGGGCTGCTGGGACGTTTCAGATTGTCCATTATAGTGCTGGACGCCAACGATAACTGCAAGCGATACACACGCCGCTACGCCCATTTGGGTAAGCTGTGCCGCCCACGGACGGACTTTCTGCCAGAATGGCATTTTCTGCCATTGATGCGGTGCAGGCTGAGCCTCTGGGATCAATGTCGTCGGTTGACGTACTGGCTCTTCTTCAATGGCAGCCATCACGCGGGAAGAGATATCGAAATGAAGTACCTCGGGAGTATCACCCCGCATAGAGTCACGGATTAAGTGATAGTTTTCCCAGGTTTTCTGCATTTCCGGGTTATGAGCCAGTTCGTTAAGCAGCTCACTA
>NZ_AEJZ01000340.1:0-3888 GCF_000208525.1 Escherichia sp. TW14182 | reverse complement strand
CCAGCGCCAGAGTTTGCGCCCAGGCGATGCGCACCATAATGCGCCGCCGGAATAGCCGCAGCTCGCGCATTAAACTGACTTCATCGCTTACATCACTGAGCGCCTTCTGCAACCATGCAGCGTAATGCTGCCATTCGTCGGCCTGCGGCGGCTGGCTTTCCAGTTCCGTTAGCCACTCTGGATGCGCAATTACGCTGTCCTGCACAAAATCACTAAAAGTAAGTACTGACTTCGCCTGTGTGCTAAGTGATTCCTCGGCTAAAGGCGCTGGCAGCCGCTCAACAACGGTCTGCCAGTACTGCTGTAACGGTGAAGAGAGCGGCTTCATAAGCGATTTTATCCTTGCCTGATTAACGTTTTCCGCTGTGCAACCAGAACGGTTCCTGATTGTTTGCCTCATTGCGGAAATGTTCAATTTCAATGCGTTGCCCGGTCGCAATGGCGTGACGCAGTCCCTGCCAGTTCTCCAGCCAGGCTTGCGCAACGAGAGGATCGTAGTAACCCGCCAGCAACAGTATTGAGTCAATGTCACGCGTCAGACGTGGTAACTGGTCACGGTAGCGATCGCCCAACGGTTGGCAAAAAACGCTTTTCAGTTCAGCGGAATGGCGGGAAAGATGGATATCGGCAAAGCGTTTAAAGGAGTCGCTCATTTTGCCCTGCGCTTTGGCATCTAAAAACGGCTGCCAGGCTTTGCTGACCAGCCATTCGGTCAACGCCAGCTTCGCCATTGCCGTTTCGGTAGAGTAGACCGCCGTCACGGCAGAAACCGCAGAAGCAATGGTCGCCTCGCATTGGGTCAGCAGGTCACGTAAGTGAGTGCTCGCTTTTCTTGGCACAATACCACCGAACAGCATCAGCGTATGGCGAACAAGACCGATGGCTGCCAGCACCTGCTCTTTCGCCGCATCGTTGCCGCGCACCCACAGCTCTTCATGATATTGCCATTGCGCTAACGCCAGCTCCAGCGCCGCTTCCAGCCCCTGTTCCACATCGGCTTTTGCCGCAACATGCAGAATGGTGGTGGGTTTGATTTCACGCGTGGGATTGCCCTGCGCCAGATGATAGCCACGCGCTGCTTTACTCAGGCTGCCCTGGCGTAATCCGGTTTGCGATACCAGTTGGTTCGCCAGTTTCAGCACCGCGCGCGTTTCACCGCTAAGCAGCTCCAGTTCCAGCTCACAGATAGGTTCAGCAAATTCACCGGCTTTCACCTCGCCCTGATCGAGAGCGATTTCAATCTGGCTGCCATCGACCTCCACCAGCCATTTTTCGCGATAAAAATCGGTGCTGAACAGCGGCTGCACGCGGGACGCGAGATCGGCAGGTAACTCACCGTTTGGCCAGACTTCCGTCGGTAACTGCGCCAGATCGAGCGTCGGTTCACTCAACGCCACGTTATATTCCGGGCGCTGGTGCAATCCGCCCGTTACCCGTCCGGCAACTTTCATGGTCATCTCATAGCGACCGTTTTCGCCACGAATACGCAGCCCCATGTCGTGCCCACGCAGCCAGTTATCCGGCGTTTCGTAGTAAATGTTCAGTAACTGCACGGGATCATGATGCTCGCCGCCCAGCGTATTGAGATGGTCACGCAACGCCTCAACGGCACTGTGATTAACAATAAACTTTAATTCGATTTCCTGAGCCATGGCCTTTACTTATCGGTTATGTCACATAAGTGACGATGAACGGCGAACTAAATGCGATCTTTTTTGTCAGTAGATAGTATTTTGCGCCAAATTGCCATGCAACGAGCATTTTGACGGGCGTAAAAGTTTGAGACAGTGGCAAAAGCTGACACAGAGGATTCTGATTGATACCGAATGCTTTGCGCAGCAACACTGATGCCACTACTATCGTTCCACTTTCCATGACAATAACGACAGCCTGATGCCAAAATTACGCCTGATCGCACTAACTTTACTCGCGCTTAGCGCCACTGCCGTCTCTCACGCGGAAGAAAAACGCTATGTTTCTGACGAACTGAATACCTGGGTTCGCAGTGGTCCGGGAGATCATTATCGCCTCGTGGGCACCGTGAACGCCGGTGAAGAAGTGACATTATTACAAACTGACGCCAACACCAATTATGCCCAGGTGAAAGACAGCTCCGGCCGTACCGCCTGGATCCCGTTGAAACAACTGAGTACTGAGCCAAGCCTGCGCTCCCGCGTGCCAGATCTGGAAAATCAGGTCAGAACTCTGACCGATAAGCTCACCAATATCGATAACACCTGGAATCAGCGCACCGCAGAAATGCAGCAAAAAGTGGCGCAGAGCGACAGTGTGATCAACGGGTTAAAAGAAGAAAATCAGAAGCTGAAAAACGAACTGATTGTCGCGCAGAAAAAAGTCGATGCCGCCAGCGTTCAGCTGGATGACAAACAGCGCACCATCATCATGCAGTGGTTTATGTATGGTGGCGGCGTGCTGGGACTTGGCTTGCTGCTCGGTCTGGTATTGCCGCACCTGATCCCAACGCGCAAACGTAAAGATCGCTGGATGAACTAAATCGCCTTCTTCGTTGCACTGTCTTATTATTAGGAATTGTGTATTTGACGAAGGGAAGATGGCGTGAAGATTTATCTGGTCGGTGGTGCGGTTCGGGATGCATTGTTAGGGCTACCGGTCAAAGACAGAGATTGGGTGGTGGTCGGCAGTACGCCACAGGAGATGCTCGACGCGGGCTACCAGCAGGTAGGCCGCGATTTTCCTGTTTTTCTGCATCCGCAAACGCATGAAGAGTATGCGCTGGCACGTACCGAACGGAAATCCGGTTCCGGTTACACCGGCTTTACCTGCTATGCCGCACCGGATGTCACGCTGGAAGATGATCTTAAGCGTCGCGATCTGACCATTAATGCGCTGGCCCAGGACGATCACGGCGAGATTATCGACCCGTACAACGGCCTGGTTGATCTGCAAAATCGTCTGTTGCGCCATGTTTCCCCCGCTTTTGGCGAAGATCCGTTACGCGTTCTGCGCGTGGCGCGTTTTGCTGCGCGTTATGCCCACCTTGGTTTTCGTATTGCCGATGAAACTCTGGCGCTGATGCGCGAGATGACCCACGCAGGTGAACTGGAACACCTGACACCTGAACGGGTGTGGAAAGAGACGGAAAGCGCCCTCACCACACGCAATCCGCAAGTTTTCTTCCAGGTATTGCGTGATTGCGGCGCACTACGCGTTTTATTCCCGGAGATCGACGCGTTGTTTGGTGTCCCCGCTCCGGCGAAATGGCACCCGGAAATCGATACCGGTATTCACACCTTAATGACGCTCTCAATGGCGGCGATGCTGAGTCCGCAGGTCGATGTCCGTTTCGCAACTTTATGCCACGATCTCGGTAAAGGGCTGACGCCCCCAGAGCTTTGGCCGCGTCATCACGGTCACGGTCCGGCTGGCGTGAAGTTAGTGGAGCAACTGTGTCAGCGTCTGCGCGTGCCTAATGAAATCAGCGACTTAGCTAAACTGGTGGCGGAGTTTCACGATCTCATCCACACCTTCCCAATGCTGAACCCAAAAACCATCGTCAAATTATTTGATTCCATTGACGCCTGGCGTAAACCGCAGCGTGTCGAGCAACTGGCGCTGACCAGCGAGGCTGACGTGCGCGGCAGAACCGGTTTTGAATCGGCGGACTACCCGCAAGGCCGCTGGTTGCACGAGGCCTGGGAAGTGGCACAGTCAGTACCAACAAAAGCCGTCGTTGAAGCGGGATTTAAAGGTGTGGAGATTCGCGAGGAGCTGACCCGACGGAGGATTGCGGCGGTAGCCAGCTGGAAGGAACAACGTTGCCCAAAGCCTGAATGAGTATAAAACTAAACGTTAGCACGAACCGTCCCCTCGCCCCTTCGGGGAGAGGGTTAGGGTGAGGGGAACAGA
>NZ_AEJZ01000341.1:0-746 GCF_000208525.1 Escherichia sp. TW14182 | reverse complement strand
GGTCATGACTGCTGATGAGTTTTGCCATATTCAGATCCAGCGATTCAGCCCGCCACATCGTCAGATATTTCTGCGACTGCGCGATGGTCTTTTCAGCCTTTCGCAAATCAGCTTCGATTTTTTTGATACGACGCCAGCGAACGTCCGGACGTTCTTTATACTTCGCGTGAAGCAGTGCCGACCGCGCCCGTTCTTCCCAGTATTCCGCACGTTCAAAGAGCATCACGGCTCGTTTCATGCCGTTTTCAATACGCTGCGCATCACGACGGGCGCGGCGTTCGCTGTGATGCCCCACAAGAATGGGCTGACCGGGCGGGATCATCGCGGCCAGTCTTTCCACTTCATCAAGTGCCTGTGCGGATTCACTGGCCCGCTTTCCGCTGTATCCGGTAAACCGCTCCGCCCGTGCTTCCTGACGTTCAGCGAGCGTACTGTCTTCATCCTCAATCTCTCCGGCAAGTGAGAGGAGCACGTCTTCCCGGCCCGGTGTCCAGGCTGGCGCCACAAACAGCGCCTGTTTTGGTGCCCAGCGGAAACCGGCATCATGGACTTTCTTATACGTCTCCGGGTCAAGACGTGACGCGGCATACAGGCGCAGTTTGTTGTCATCCGGTGAGTAGGTCGCGCGGTACATCTGCACAGGGCTGGCGGCTTCCGGGGCGGTCATGGTGATTGCTGCTAATGTCATAAAATGTTCTCCTTCCGTCTGTTGCCGCCCCTCGCGGCTGAGGGATCCCCACAAAATT
>NZ_AEJZ01000342.1:0-7762 GCF_000208525.1 Escherichia sp. TW14182 | reverse complement strand
GGGGAGAGGGTTAGGGTGAGGGGAACAAGCAGCACCATTGTTCACTTACGGACGGCCTTACCAGCCATCGGGCACGTTAAACACCGCATACGTGTTATTAAGCAACACGTCGGCAATCTCATCTGCGGGTTCCGGGCGTAACTCGCACAGTACGGCAAATACCCGGGCAGCCTGCTCCGGGCGGTTAGGCTGCCCCTGAAAGCCGTTGAGCGGCATATCCGGCGCGTCGGTTTCCAGCAACAACGATGCCAGCGGTAATTTTGCGATGACATCGCGGGTTTTACTGGCGCGTGGATAGGTGATAGTACCGCCTACACCGATTTTGTAGCCCAGCTGTACAAACCGTTCAGCCTGTTGCAGGCTGCCGGAAAAACCGTGAACCACGCCAGTGCGCGATAAATCGTGGCGTTTAAGATGCATCGCCAGTTTGTCATGCGTGCGCCGTGAATGCAGGATCACCGGCAGATCGTAGCGTTTCGCCAGTTTCAGTTGTTCGTCAAGTAACCACTGCTGCCTCTCAAATTGCGGATCGTCGCCAAAGAGATCCAGGCCTACCTCCCCTACCGCCACCACCTTCGGCGAGCGCCTTTCCAGTGCCTGCTGTAACTGCTCCAGCGACGCATCGCAATGTTTTTCCAACATCCCCGGATGCAACCCTAAGGCGGCATACAGCGGTTGATAATTTTCCGCTAACGCCTGCACGCGGGCAAAATTTGCCGCCTCAGTTGCCGGTACAATGATCTTGCCTACGCCCGCTTGTGCCGCGCGTTGCAGGCTGGCCTCTTCATCACCGCTAAACGGCGGAAAATCAAAATGGCAGTGGGTGTCGATAAAACGGCAAATCAAGCCAGATCCTCGTTGTTAAATGTCGGGTCATTCGCCTGCGGGGCGTCTATCACCTCGGTAACCAGCGTATCGTTGGCGACTGGCGCTGGCGGAATGACGATCGGTTCCGGCATCGCCACAGGCACCAGATGGCGAGTGAACGGTGCTTTTTCGGTTAGCATTTTACCGACCGTGGCCAGGAAATAGCGACCGCATAAACGCCCAAGTTTATAGTCATCACGTAGCGCCGGAAGCCGACTGCCAAGCGCGATGCTATGCAGCGGCTTCGGCGGATAAATTTCGAAAATGCGTAGCTTGCCTGGCGGTTTCTCAATAAATTGCTGGATGGCACGATAGCTGGTTTCATGATGCTGCACCAGATTGACCAGCGGTTGTAGGCTACTGTCCCCCAGCCAACGTTCCATACGTTTAAACCACTGCGGCGTATAGTACATTTGCGACGGCACGGTGCGGATTACCACCAGCGTTTTCGCCCCCTGTCTTGCCGCTTCTTTAACCGGAATCGCATCGCTGACGCCACCATCAAAATAGTTAATCCCATCAAGTGAAACCCCGGTGCGATAAAAACCTGGAATAGCACTGGAGGCGCGAATCAAATCCAGCCAGTTTTGTTTGGTTGGTAAAAAGTAATTTGGTGTGTAGTCATCCTGACGACAGGCACACATATAAAACGATTTGCCGCTATCGAACAACCGCGCGGCGGTATCCATCTGCAACGGCATCTGGCGTGCAGTCGCTTCCACCAGCCAGTCGAGATCGATAAGATTTCCTCCACGGACAAAGCGCACTGGATCGAAAAATTCGCGCTTTGTGGTATAGCGCATGATGACTTTGCGCGCGTAACCGGGCTGATTACAAATATACGCCGAAAGGTTCTGCGCCCCGGCGGACGTGCCAAAATAGAGATCGAAAGGATTAAACTGCGCGCGCATAAACTCATCCAGCACGCCAGCCGTAAAGATTCCACGCTGCCCGCCGCCTTCGCACACCAACGCAATTCGTCCAGGCTGGAACGGCCTTAGCGACAACGGCGCAATATTACCAAGCGTTACAGGTATTCGCTGCCCCACCTCTGCCTTCCTGTTTTTGTTGTGAAAGAATGACAAAGTAACGCAATTTATTATTCGCTAAAACCGCAAAAGCCAGTCCGCTGGACTGGCTTTGTATAAAATTTTCTTAATCGTCTGAAATCTAGGGTCGTTTTCGGCCCATGAACAAACTCACCAGGAACAGAATAATCCCGACGACAAAGACAATTTTTGCAGCACCCGCTGCAGTACCGGCCAGACCACCAAACCCAAGAGCGGCGGCGATTAACGCGATAACCAGAAATATGATGCCCCAACGAAACATAAGCCTCTCCTTTACCATAGTTAATGTCACCGCTTGATATTCACTCAATGCGATATTTTTAGTGTGGTGCACATCGCGCCTCCCGACAAAGTTCGGGAGGACGAATTACGACGAATTACTTAGTTTTCAGATCATTTTTAACGCTTTTCACACCATCTACCGCTTTGGCGATACTTTCAGCACGGTCGCTCTGTGCCTGAGAATCTACGGTTCCGGAGAGCTGAACCACGCCATCGGTGGTTTCAACTTTCACTTTACGTGAAGGAACAATGTCGTCCGCCAGCAGTTTGGCTTTGATTTCACTGGTGGTGGCGGTGTCACCGGCGTAACCCTTCACGGAGCTTTCTTTAGCATCGCGAACGTGCAGTTTGTCGCTGACGGAGGTCACGCCTTCAACGCCTTTCGCCACTTTCACTGCCTCTTCGGCCTGTGCCTGGCTTTCAACAAATCCGCTTAAAGTCACGACTTTTTGATCGGTTTTGACAGAGATATCAGTGCTCTTGATATTTTCATGATCCACCAGAGCCGCCTTCACTTTCGCTGTGATGGCGCTGTCATCCATGAAATTACCGACTTTATTCATAGAGCTATCGACTTTTTGCCCTGCGCTTTCATTGGTGGTCTGCGCGTTGTTTTCCGCGTGGGCAGAACCGGTCGCGACGGCAGAGGTCAGCATTACAGCCAGCAGAGTTTTCGAAATCTTCAGTCTTGTCATAGTCATCGATTTATTCCTGTATATTTGCTCGTAATTTGAGCCAGGCAACACGAGGTTGCATTGCTGAATAGGGAGAGACTTCACCCTCGACAGAAGTCAATGGTCGCCATCACAAAAGCGATAGGTGATGAATAACGACCGTTACAACTTCTTAATCAGTTATTAATATCAATCGAATGACAGTTAACGGTTTTAAATACTGTTACCTACTCACATAACGGTATTTAAAGCCGACACAAATGTCATTGCTTTGTTAAATATAGATCACAATTTTGAAACCGCCCGCCATATCGGCTAAAAAGCGAGCAAACATAAGCGAAAGCGAATGTTTTAAGAACATTCCGCAAGCGGCTAATAAGGAAGGGAAATTGACAGGGCGCAGCGGCTGCCGCGCCCTGGAGGCAAGAATTAATGCTCGCGGGTCTGGTGGAATTGAACGTCCGGATAACGCTCTTGCGCTAAGCGTAGGTTAACCATGCTGGTGGCGATGTAAGCGAGGTTATCGCCGCCATCGAGCGCCAGTTGACCTTCGTTCTTACGCTTGAACTCTTCGAATTTCTTTGCGTCCGCGCATTCTACCCAGCGGGCGGTGGCAACGTTGACTGACTCATACACTGCTTCAACGTTGTATTCGCTCTTCAGGCGCGATACCACCACATCAAACTGCAGCACACCAACCGCACCGACGATCAGGTCGTTATTGGAGATCGGACGGAACACTTGCACTGCGCCCTCTTCAGAAAGCTGTACCAGCCCTTTGAGCAGCTGTTTTTGCTTCAGCGGATCTTTCAGACGTATACGACGGAACAGTTCCGGTGCGAAGTTCGGAATACCGGTGAACTTCATCATCTCACCCTGGGTAAAGGTGTCGCCGATCTGAATGGTGCCGTGGTTGTGCAGGCCGAGGATATCGCCCGGATAAGCCTCTTCAACGTGCGAACGGTCACCCGCCATAAAGGTCAGCGCGTCGGAGATCACCACATCTTTCGCGGTGCGCACCTGGCGCAGCTTCATGCCTTTTTCATATTTACCGGATACCACGCGCATAAACGCCACACGGTCACGGTGTTTCGGGTCCATGTTGGCCTGAATTTTAAATACGAAGCCGGTAAATTTGTCTTCGCTCGCTTCTACGGTACGGGTGTCAGTCTGACGCGGCATCGGTGCAGGCGCCCACTCCACCAGACCATCCAGCATATGATCGACGCCGAAGTTACCCAGCGCAGTACCGAAGAATACCGGAGTAATTTCGCCCGCAAGGAACAATTCTTTGTCGAACTCGTTAGAGGCGCCTTTCACCAGCTCCAGTTCGTCACGCAGCTGCTGTGCCAGATCTTCACCGACCGCAGCGTCGAGATCCGGGTTGTTCAGCCCTTTAACGATACGTACTTCCTGAATGGTGTGGCCTTTACCGCTCTGATAGAGATAGGTTTCATCTTTATACAGGTGGTAAACGCCTTTAAACAGCTTGCCACAGCCAATCGGCCAAGTGATCGGCGCACAACCGATTTTCAGCTCGTTCTCAACTTCATCGAGCAATTCCATCGGGTCGCGGATATCACGGTCAAGTTTGTTCATAAAGGTGAGGATCGGCGTATCGCGCAGACGGGTAACTTCCATCAGCTTGCGGGTACGATCTTCAACACCTTTTGCGGCGTCGATAACCATCAGGCAGCAGTCCACCGCCGTCAGGGTACGATAGGTATCTTCCGAGAAGTCTTCGTGCCCCGGGGTGTCAAGCAGGTTAACCAGGCAGTCGTGATACGGAAACTGCATCACAGACGTGGTAATGGAGATCCCACGCTGCTTTTCCATCTCCATCCAGTCCGACTTAGCGTGCTGGTTGGAACCACGGCCTTTTACTGTACCGGCGGTCTGAATGGCCTGTCCGAACAGCAGCACCTTCTCGGTGATGGTGGTTTTACCGGCGTCCGGGTGAGAAATTATGGCAAAGGTGCGGCGCTTCGCCACCTCTTGCAAATAAGGAGACAACGTCATAATTCTTTCTTCTTGAGTAAGCGGCATCGCGCCGCGCTTGTTGAAAACGAAAAATTGCGGCTATTTTACCCATCAACGGGGGGGAGGCAATCAGTGTTTACACAGGAGTTGCTCCAGTTCGTGCAACGAAGAAACGGTCCAGGTGGGCGCAATGCCTTCTGGTTGCTCGCGATTGTGCGCATTCAGCCAGCAGGTAGCAAGCCCGGCGTTGATGCCACCGAGAATATCGGACTCAGCAGTGTCACCAACCATTAGCACGCGTGAACGGTCAGGATTGCCCGCCTGTTCCAGCGCATAATCGAAAATTTTCTTATTCGGTTTGGCAACGCCAACTTCTTCGGAAATCACCAGCAAATCGAAATAATCACGCAAACCCGTTCGTTCCAGACGCACTTGCTGCAAGGCACTAAAACCGTTGGTGATGATGCCGATTTTGGCATTGCCGCGAATGGCGTTAAGCAGGGAAACCGCGCCAGGCAGCGGTGTGCAGATTTCCGCCATCGCATTAATAAAGGCAGCGTTGAGTTTACCCGGCTCGACGTTCAGCCGTTCGGCCCAGCTTTCAAAACGCCCGTGCTGGAGCTGTAATGAAGTGATCGCGCCGTTTTGATAATCCACCCACAGTGGTTTGTTAACGGCCTGATAGTCCTGAAAATCTTCAGCGGTAAAGGTGACGCTGTAGTCAAGGAACATCCGCTGCAGGCCGGTGAACGAGTCAAAAGTAAACAGCGTTTCATCGGCATCAAAGAAAATCCAGTCCCACTTCATTATTCCACCTTGTCTTACATACTGATTGGCAACGCCATGATGATGGCGTCTTCGCGACCGTCCGTGGTGGGGTAGTAATTGCGGCGAATTGTCGCCTCGTTAAAGCCTAAACTTTCGTACAGAGCAATGGCGGCGGCGTTAGAGGCGCGGACTTCCAGCCATAGCGTCGCCACGCCGCGTTTTTCCAGCTCGTCGATCAGATGTTCCAGCAACGCCCTTCCCAGTCCCTGACGCTGATAGTCGGGATCGACCGCAATATTGAACAATGTAGCTTCATCCAGCACCACTTGCGTAATCGCAAACGCAGCCATTTTGCCGTCTTGTGTCAACTGAAAGTTGAGATAGCGTTCGCCCTGGTTGCTGGCAAAGGTTTTTTCACTCCACGGAAAGGCGTGGGCGCGTTGTTCAATGTGGAAAGCCGCAGGTAAATCAGTCGTTTCGAGGGAAGAAATCGTGTTCATATGTGCAAATTTGTTGCCATAACGCGGCGCGTGCCGTTGGGTTTGCCCGTAATTCGGTGAGCGCCGGTGATGTCACCTGAGCGCCCTCCAGTGACAGCGGTTCGTCAGTACCCAACCGCCAACTGTTGCATCGACTGCCTTGCGGCAGCATCGCGATCCTATCTGGCGTCAGTTGCAGCACCTGATCGGGGCTGACGGTTAATGCGCGCAGAACATCGCTCACCAGAGGATCGGTCAGGGCGGGAAGATCGTTTGCCACCATCACCAGACGGACGTGTGCCGGGATCGCAATGGCAATCTCCCCCTGCAACGCGCCAGGGCGACGCAGCGACCACTGGGTAATGCCCAGCTGCTGTAACTGCCAGTCTCGTCGGGATGTCATAGCGAATCGCTCCTGTTGTCAGGGGCGCAAATATAGCAAATTCGTCGATACCGCGCCAACATATGGCTATAATCGCCGCCAGTATCAATTGAGGAGCATTCCATGTCTGCATTTACCCCGGCAAGTGAAGTCTTGCTGCGCCACAGTGATGATTTCGAACAAAGCCGTATTCTGTTTGCCGGTGACTTACAGGATGACCTGCCCGCGCGTTTAGATACCGCGACCAGTCGTGCTCATACCCAGCAATTCCACCACTGGCAGGTGTTAAGCCGCCAGATGGGTGATAACGCCCGTTTTAGTCTGGTTGCAACGGCGGACGACGTCGCAGATTGCGATACGCTGATTTACTACTGGCCGAAGAACAAACCGGAAGCTCAGTTCCAGTTGATGAATTTACTTTCTCTGCTGCCAGTGGGCACTGACATTTTCGTCGTTGGCGAAAACCGTAGCGGCGTGCGCAGCGCCGAGCAGATGCTGGCAGATTATGCGCCGTTGAATAAAGTCGACAGCGCCCGTCGCTGCGGCCTCTATTTTGGTCGTCTGGAAAAGCAGCCAGTGTTCGATGCGGATAAATTCTGGGGCGAATATAACGTAGATGGACTGACGGTCAAAACGCTGCCTGGCGTGTTTAGCCGCGACGGTCTGGATGTCGGCAGCCAGCTGCTGCTCTCGACATTAACCCCGCACACAAAAGGCAAAGTGCTGGATGTCGGCTGCGGTGCAGGTGTGCTTTCAGTTGCGTTTGCGCGCCACTCGCCGAAGATTCGTCTCACTCTGTGCGATGTCTCTGCCCCGGCGGTAGAAGCCAGCCGTGCGACGCTTGCGGCCAACGGTGTTGAAGGTGAAGTCTTTGCCAGTAACGTCTTTTCCGAAGTGAAAGGTCGTTTTGATATGATCATCTCCAACCCGCCGTTCCATGATGGGATGCAAACCAGCCTGGATGCAGCACAAACGCTGATTCGCGGCGCGGTGCGTCATCTTAACAGCGGCGGCGAGTTACGAATTGTAGCGAACGCCTTCCTGCCTTATCCGGACGTGCTGGATGAGACATTTGGCTTCCACGAAGTTATCGCGCAAACCGGGCGTTTCAAGGTGTATCGCGCCATTATGACCCGCCAGGCGAAGAAAGGTTAAGTCTCTCGCCGCAAGCCTTGTTGGATGCGGCGTGAACGCCTTATCCAACCTACAAAACCTGCACATTAGCCCTTCGTAGGCCAGATAAGACGCGCCAGCGTCGCA
>NZ_AEJZ01000343.1:0-1135 GCF_000208525.1 Escherichia sp. TW14182 | reverse complement strand
ACAGCTTACGAACCTGAGGAGTAAGAGACCGGGCGGGAGAGTAATCTCCCGCCACCTCTGATATGTCAGGCATCCTCAACGCACCCGCACTTACCCCGCTTCGGCGGGTTTTTTCACGTACTGTGGTTGTGAATACGATTGGTATTAGGCTATGCTAACAACATTAGCCTGACTAATTTTGTATTGACTTGATTTTTGTTAAAGAACAGGACGGAGAAGTAAGGGTACACCCAATGAGCTACGCACTAAAAAAACACCCGCGATTGACTATTCCCCCTCGCGATAAAAGCGTTGTGGCAGCTCCGCGCCCGGCTATTGATGAAAATTGCACACATCGCGAGCAGGTGAAAAATGCTTTCGATTTCGGTTTTTCTCGTTACGAGAAGGCAATGGAAGAACTTTCAAAAGTGTAATAATGGGTATTGTGCTCTATGGCTGAGATTGTTGAAGGAGTGCACTACCTTTCGGTTGATGATCTTACTGAAATCAATCGCCTTTTAATTGAGCTTCAAACACCAGATGAACCTGTTGGTGTGCTGAGTGTTGATAATTTAAGTTCTTCTCAGTCTCGTCCCAGCATGGTTCGATGGTATGAACAGACTAATGACATGTTTGTATTGGCATCGGTATTGATTGAAAGTCTGATTCAGAATCATCCGTTTGCTAATGCGAACAAACGAACAGCTATGATGGCTGGTTACGTCTTCTTGTTGTTGAATGGCTATGAGTTAACAGCACCAGGCGATGAAATCGTGGAAATGGCAGAGGGACTGGCCTGCAAAACCTATACTCGAGAAGATCTCGAGAACTGGTTGTGTTATTGGTCTCGCGCGTATGACAGCCGGGAATTATGTAAAACAGGCGCAACTATTGTTTTGTATGAAACTATCAAGTTTAAAATGGAACAGCAAAACTAAAGGTGCTTCCAATGAAAACCCGCTTCGGCGGGTTTTTTTGTTGTTTATTTTTGGTGAGCTTGATGCATCTGGTTGTACTGATGTGGCTGGCTGACTCTGTTATTCAGGTGGCTTATTGCTGTTGATTGGTATGTCTTCACGGCTAGAATCGAGGCTCTTAAGTAGCGCGCAGGGAGAAGAGGGATGGGCCCCGAACAGGGGAGTGCTATTTATCTGGA
>NZ_AEJZ01000344.1:0-8385 GCF_000208525.1 Escherichia sp. TW14182 | reverse complement strand
ATTAATTTGAATTAGTTAAATTTAATTAATGAGCTAATTAACATTGTTTAATAAGGATGAAACTATGTTGATGAAAAAGGTCTCTTTTGCTATTGCTTTAATTTCTCTAAGTCAGTATGCAAGCGCATCTTCAGAATTTAATTTCTTATCTGACAATGTTTTTGGTGATGCTTCTCTTTCATTTCTGAATGGTGAGTCAGGTGAGTTTGTTTATAGCGATGGCGGTAAACTTAGCCAACTGGACTGGAAAATTCAAAATACCCCCATTATTAAAATGGGGCTAACCTGGGATGCAATCTCATGGCTGACGCTTAATGCTAAAGGCTGGACGACGATTGCGTCTGCCGGTACGCTAATGGATGATTATGACTGGCTGGAGCCGGGGCAGCACCACTGGAGCGATTGGTCACATCACCCGGCAACGCGGTTGAATTTTGCAAATCAGTTTGATCTCAATATGACAGGTTGGTTTTTAACGGATCCGAGTTACCAACTCGGCGCTATGTTAGGCTATCAGGAGACGCGTTTCAGTTGGCTGGCGAAAGGAGGTTACTATAGTTATGATAATGGTGCCGACACTGGAGATATTCCTCATGACCAAAGAGTTATTGGCTACCAACAAAAATTCAGTGCGCCTTATTTAGGTCTTTCTGGTAAATATGTCTATCATGATTTTGATATTATTGCTCAATTTAAATATAGCGCCTGGGGAGAAGGGAAAGGAACAGATCAGCATTATTTGCGCAACATTACATTTAAAGATAAAGTATCCAACCAAAAATATTATTCAGGTCTTATTAATGCGGGGTATAACATTAACTCACAGGCGCGGATTTTCACAGAAATATCATGGAGTAGATTCTCTAATGATATTGGTAACACAGTAATTTCTTATAAAGACAAGGGTGAAAGCGTAAAAGAGAAAGATTCGCCAGGGATGCAAAACTATAATTACATTATTGGCGCGGGCATTCAGTACAAATTTTAATATAGCATCGGGCGAATGGCGGAATATGAATACGTGAAATCTTGCCCGCCTGCGCGGGCAAGATGTACTAAGCGTCGATTTGAAGCGGTAGCGTAGTAGACATCCAGCCAGGGATCTCCTCAGCGGGCAAAGGACGTGAGAAGAAATAGCCCTGAATCACGGGGCAGTGAATCTTGCGTAACATCTCAAACTGTTCTTTCGTTTCCACACCTTCTGCCACTACGGTTAAGTTCAGGCTTTGCCCAATGCTGGTAATGGCTTCTAATAAGGCACGGATGCGTTTTTCGCTCAGGCAACGATCGACAAAACTTTTATCGATTTTAATTTCCGTTACCGGCAGGCTGACTAAGCGTGACAGGCCGGAAAAGCCTGTACCGAAATCGTCGACAGATAAACCTACGCCCATATCCCGCAGGATCTGGATGCGTTTAAAGATCTCCGTATCGTGTTCCATCATCATGCTTTCAGTGATTTCCACCGTCAGCTGGTGGCCGTCAATCTGCCAGGCTTCCATCGCATCGCAAACCTGATTGGGTAGCTGATTACTGCGAAAATGCAGCGCAGATAAGTTTACGGATAACGCCGGGATATGAATATTCTGGCTTCGCCATTCTGCTAACTGGCGACAGGCTTCAGCAATTACCCAACGACCAATATTTTCAATTTCACCAATCTCTTCTGCGAGGGGAATAAACCGGGAAGGGGGAACATGTCCATGCTGCGGGTCATACCAGCGAGCAAGAGCTTCAATACCATACAGTTCGCCCGTTTCGGCGAAGATCTGCGGCTGGTAAACCAGCTTCAACTGGTTGTTGCTGATTGCTTCTTTCAGCGCCGCGCCTAATATCAACCGCTCTTTAACCATCTCGTTCATTGTCGGGCTAAAGAACTGCCAGCCGTTACCGCCGTTTTTGCGAATGAAATCCATCGCATTGTGGGCGGTAGAAAGCAGGTAGTCACGGTTTTTGCCAACGTCGTAACTGATACCAATACTTAAGGTTAAAGGAAAAGGCTGATTGTCAATGATGACCGGTTTGCTAACGACGTTGCGTAGCTCATCAGCGATTTGGGTAATGTTGCTGACTTCATCCTCCAGACTAATGAGGACAAACTGTGCACCTTCAACGCGGCAGAGATACTGGTCGGGTTTGAGTTTTTCGCGAAAGCGATTAACGACTTCTAACAATGCCTGATCGGCCCACGCATAGCCGAGGCTGTCGATCACATCCTGAATATGGTCGACGCCAATAAGATAAACCACCGGAGATACAGCTCTATCGACAAGGTCATCGAGGTAATTGTGCAGATTATTGCGATTTGGCAGACCGGTCATCGGATCAAACTGGATTAGCTGTTCGATGTGCTGGCGGCTTTTCTCCTGTTCCAGCGCCAGTGCGGCCATATGCTGGCTGATGTCTGCCACGCGTTCGACAAATGCACTGGTTTCTGTCCCTGCAGCCGTCTTGATTTGCAGAACTCCCGCTGGTGCGCCATCGCGCTGGCGAATGGTAACAGCCCAGCTTTGTGCATTCTTTACTTCTGTCCCATGAGAGGACGACGCCCAATGCACTGGCATCCCATTACGCAATGCATACAGTGACACATGCGATTCATGAAGAATGGCTTCAATATTACGGCAAATGATTTCACCCATTTCGTGAAACGGTGGGCTGCTGCACATGGCGGCGAGGATGTTGCCTTCCAGCTGGCGGATTTGCCGTTCTTCGGTGATATCTGAGAAGGTCATTACCAGATTTTGTAGATGAGCAAGCACGTCATAGACCGGACTGATAGACGCTTTAATCCAGATATTTTCACCCGTGCGCGTTAATAGCAAAAATTCATCTTGATCGCGGGAGGTTTTCCACAAAAGCTGCTGTAAGCGGATGCGGTTATCTGTCGGGTATTCAGGAATGTTAAGCAGCGCATCGGGCTGCATACCGCTGGCTTCGCTGATGCAATAGCCGAACATTTCTGTAAACGCGCGATTGCACTGAACGATATGACGCTCAGGATCAAGCACAATCACAGGTCGGTCGAGATGATCCACGGCAATGAGCAACTGCCGGGTCTGTTCTTTCTGCGCCATTTCAACGCTGGCATCTCGCACCAGCGCCAGGTAATAAATTTTCCCCTCGGCAGTCACTTTTGACAGGGCAAATCGTGTCCATATTTTACTGCCATCTTTTTTCTCCAGCTGCAATTCCCGGCTCATTCCTTCGACACGCGCTTTACCTCCTTCGCGGTTATGCCGGATGTATTCAGGGTGTGCTGGGCGCAAATTATGGGGAATCAGCATATCGATGTTATTGCCAATGACCTCTTCGCGTTTATATCCCCAAAGCTTCTCTGCAGCGGGGTTGAAAAACATGACTTCATCATTTTCGTTGATTAACACCGCGCCCATCATATTTTGCTCAAGCGCGGGGAAAAAAATGCCGTCAGCGGCATTTTCTGCATCGGTTAGCTTCATGATTACCTCTGCATCCGGGTGAATCTAAAGACTGGCTTTCCAGAGTTCAACACGGTTTCTACCTCGTCTTTTGGCGATATACAGAGCTTCGTCGGCTATTTGAATTAAACGTTCATAATCCGGATGTCCATTAAACATGGCGGCACCAATGGACAGAGAGAGGTAAATATCTTCGCCGTTTGCAGCTTTCAGTTTGGTTTTTTCTACCCGACTGCGAATACGTTCTGCGGTACGTAAAGTGTCAGTTTCTGAGGCTTCCGTCAGTACAATGATAAATTCATCACCACCGTAGCGGAAAACATAATCACTACTACGGACGTTGTCGTAAAACGCCTGCGAGACTTTACGCAGAATTTCGTCGCCGGTGTTATGTCCCCATGTATCATTGATCTCTTTGAATTTATCAACATCGATGATGAGAACAGATAACGGCGTGCCAGCCCGATTGGCATGGGCAATTTCACGTTTGAAGATAGTCGGCAGGAAACGGCGGTTAAGTAGCTTAGTCAACACATCCATTCCCACTTCATGGCGAGAAACTTCTTCAAACAGTTCTCGCAATAAGGTTGTAATTTGCGATACGGTATTTCGTATCTGCAATAAAAACTTCACTCGCAGAGTTTTGTTACTCAGATTCTTGGCATGGAGTATTGTCTGATTAAAAACCCCGTCGAAATCCTGAATAAGGCGAGAGATATGACCGACTTCAGCAATACCGCTAAAATAATGCCGACCTTTATGGTTAAACCATAAGCCAAAATCAGCCTGGCTTAACGGTAAGCTGCTGCCTAAATCAGAATCCAACAGGACTTTATAAATAACATCTAATTCCCATGAAAGTAATGAGGCTATTTGCCGTTCTTTTTCTTCTTCGGCATTTTCAAGTAGTGAGAAGATACGATAATTCTCGTCTTCTTTAGCCGCACTACTGTCGCTAAAGGTAAACGCCCGGGTCATAACTTCCATGGCTATATCAATACTGTTAATCGAAAAATGATAAACCTGAAGTTTATCCGCTGGCGAATAATCAGAGGAAAATATCGCTGGATAGAGGATTTTCTTCAATACACGAAAACCCATCTCAACGATTTCTACGGGAATGCCGATACGGGCATGTACTTCGGCCACGGTATGTTGGATTTGTATAAGCCTATCAACATCGTCCGCTTGAGCAGAGAGCACATCGATAATCCATGTTTCCAGAGCACTTTTAAGTTGCCTTTCAACCTGTTCGTTACTCAAAAACTCTTCGGCATGTGGGTCTGTGCGTACAATACGATAAAACTCATTGCTCAGGTAATGGGCATGTGCAACAGCAATTTCTGCGGCTTTAGCGCGAATGAGAGGGGAAGCCTGGGTAACTAATCCAGTCCACTCATCTTTCATTCTTTTAAAGTACATCTCCATAATTCAGCCCCTTATACGACTGGAAAGGCAGATGGGATCAAAAAACGAAACGCAACATACTGGACAGACTTATCGCACCATATTCTCCTGAAATATGAGGATATAATGAAAAGAAATAAACGGATTAGACAGTTTTAATCTACGCTACTGTTCTTCTGAAGAGTATAGCCCATCGTGATTATTTTTCGGTGGTGACGAATATCGTATTGTTTTTCATGTTGATACTAATTAATCAGAGGATTGTAGCAATTTGCTTATATGGAGATAATTTTATTTAAGAGGTTACGGCATTTTGCAGGGTGTCATGCCGGTGCTTGCATCACCGGCATGACACAGTAAAAGAGGGCGTTTAACTACCCCAACGACTTTGCAGATAACTAACGGCTTGTTGGGTCTGTGGCTTATTAAGGTAATCTTCGCGGAACAGAATCGTGCCGCTAATTTCGGGTACAGCATCGTTAAGATCAAGCTGCTTTTTTAGTTCTGGCACGCCGCCGTTAACCATCCAGTCAGGTTCTATCTTTGAGGGTTCACCCACTTTATAGAAGGCAATACCGATATATAGACGGGTTTTGGTCGGTTTGACGACATCTGCCCACCATTTTGCCAGTACGTCATAGCGTGCTGCGCTACGTGAGAAAGGCCAGTAAATTTGTGGGGCAATATAATCCAGTAAACCATGTTCTACCCAACGGCGGGTATCTGCATAGGATTCGTCATAGGCTGCTGCGCCTCGTGTATCGGAACCGAGCGGATCGTGTGATCGGTTGCGCCAGACGCCCGCCGGGCTAACGCCAAATTCAACCTCAGGCTTAATGCTTTTGATGGTGTGCGATACCTTTGCAATTAATTGCTGAGTATTGTTGCGCCGCCAGTCTGCTTTTGATGCAAAAGCTCTCCCATATTTGCGGTACGTCTCGTTATCGTTCAGCAGCGAACCCGGTGATTCAGTATAGAAATAATCGTCGAACTGCACGCCATCTATCGGATAACGGGAAACCACTTCCGCAACTATTGATGTGATCCAATCCTGAACCTCAGGGATACCAGGGTCGAGAACAAAACGGTCGCCCGACGTTCTGATCCAGTCGCGATGCTGCACGTAGACACTGGCTGGTTGCTGTGACAGGGTGCTATTCAATTCCCTGATAGTTCCGGGTTTTGTATTAACCGACACGCGGTAGGGATTAAACCATGCGTGCACTTTCATCCCACGCTTGTGGGCTTCGTCGAGCATAAATTGCAGCGGATCGTAACCTGGATCTTCACCAATCTTGCCGGTCAGAAGATCGGACCACGGTAAAATTTTCGATGGCCAAAGGGCTGTACCATCGGGCTTTACCTGGAAAAAGACCGTATTTATGCCGAGACGTTGTAGATGATCTAACTTGTCAATCATCGCCTGTTGTTGTGCGCGGGCTCGGCTGGTGGGGTTACTGATATTAACCGAGGAAACGGGGGGCCAGTCGAGGCGAGAGACAGTAGCCAGCCAGATACCTCGCATCGGCTGCGCTGGTTGATGTGTTGTCGCTGGTGGTTTTGAACCTGCTGGTGGTGTAGTTATTGGCGTTGGCGGTGTGGTCTTACAACTACACAGTAAAAGAGCCAGAGCAACGAGTGTGGCTGGCTTTTTGATCGTTAATTTCACGTTTCGGGAGCAGATATCCATATATGCTGGTTTCCGGTAAACAGATGTGTTGCTCATTCTCGTACTTATCTGGGGCAAGTCAATACGATAACAGGTACGAAAAAGGGAGCGATTAACTATCGCTCCCTTGTCCTATCCCCTTCAGAGATGGTTAATGTTTCTTGTCATTCATCACTATATAGTGCGGTGAACGAGCACGTGGATGCAGGAAGAAGTGACCTTTCGGTGCGTTCTGGCTGTTAATTGGCTCCAGTGTCACACCGGTATTCGCTTTGCCTTTGCGATCGTGGATGGCATAGAGAATAAAGGGCAGGGCAAGTACCACCAGGAAGCTAACGACCAGTAATTCGACATACATATCGGTAGAGTCCCCCTGGATATTATCCGGCGGCAGGAAGGAAACAATAAACGCCATGATTGAGGTCAGCAGGCCGACAATAGCCACAACCAGTTTCACGCCTTTACCACCAGGGATATTAAATGTGCGTTTTAAGTCAGGATGTTTAAGGACTAACACAATGTAGCCAATAAACAGCATGAAATAAGCACACAGATAAATCACCACCGTCAGCGCCAGTGCGATCAGGAAGGACATATTGTTACCACCACCGGTATTGGTGAGGATAATCAAGGCGATAGAGGTAATCACTAGCTGAGAAATAACCAGAGTGACCGGCACGCCATTTTTGTTCATTTTGGCGAACGCTGGAGGTAGCAGGTTTTTCTGCGCTGTGACATACATCCCGCGAGAAGGACCGACAATCCAGGAGGCGATTTCTGCCAGAACACCCAGCAGCAGCAGTGCGGAGATCACGCGAACCGTCCACTCAATTTCCGGTGCCACATGGGACATCAGAACGGTAAAGGTTTGCATTACCCCAGCGGACAGATTGATTTCATTACCCGGAATGACCATCGCAATGGACAAACCACCAACCGAGCTTAAACAGATTGCCGCCACCATCAGCAATAACATTGCCAGCGGATAATCTCGCCCCGGATTGCTCATTTCATTGACGTGGGTTGCGGAGGCTTCTACACCCATATAACTCAATATAAAGGCAACAAACACAACCAGGGTGCCAACTTTAGAGAAATCCGGGAAGAAGGTTTTTGCATCCATTTCGATAGCAACTGGCGCACCGGAGTGCAGATAAATCGCCGCTAATGCAATCAAAATAAATGCGGGTAACAGGATACCGGCAAAGAAGCCGACTTTAGCAATTCGCGCTGTATATTTAGTACCGCCAAACTGAGTTAATGCCAGAACCCAAAGAATGATGAGTGCCGCAATGGTTTTTGTTACCGGGTCTTCATTCAGTGCTGGCCATTTAAGAATGTAGGAGAGTGCCCCTAACACGAAATAGAGCATCGGAATAAAGCCGATAGCGATTTGCAGATAGCCAAATGAGATCGCTGCAAATCCCCATTTTAACCCCAGGGTATTCGATACCCAGGCGAAAACGCCGCCTTCCTCCCAACCGTCCACGGTAGCCATTTCCGCAGCACAGAGTCCAACGGGGATAAACCATAAAATCCCGCCTAATAGCAGGAAGAAAACTAATGAAAACCCGGATGTTGCAAAGGTAGGGTATTCATAAACAGCCATTACCATCGATGCCGTAATAGCGAAGAACCCAAGTAATGTTAGCTGCTTAGCTTTACCTGTCTGTACTGATGTAGCCATATTTTCCCCCTAAAACGGTATTCCTGTCGGAACCGCGCCTGTCTTGTTCTGAAGCGTATTCAGAGCAATATTTTCCATTGCTAATGCCAGTGAACAGACTTTGGAATTTGTCCCGAAACGAGAGCGTTCCGGGACACCGTTACCACTTAAACGTTATCAGGTATGTTTAAAGCTGTTCTGCT
>NZ_AEJZ01000345.1:0-3411 GCF_000208525.1 Escherichia sp. TW14182 | reverse complement strand
AACCCGCCGAACAGCGCCGGGGCGTCGGTGGCGAGATTGAGATCGGTAATCACCCCTTTCAGGCGTTGGTTTGCGTTCGGTGTGCGGCGGCCGTTAAACCAGTCGAGCACCACCGGCAGGTGATCCAGAGACGGATTTTTGGCCCACGCCTCGGTCAGCGCCGGAAGCAGTTGTTTCTGGCTGGCGTTGATTTGCTCTTTCAGTTCCGGATGCTGGGCGGCAAGCTGTTCCAGCGGCCAGCCGAGTACGCGACCAAACCAGGCGTAGATATCACCAAAGGCCGATTGGCCTGCTTCCAGACCGATAAATCCAGGCACCACGCTGCCATCAACCTGGCCGCAAATACCTTTCACCGCGCGTTCACCGACGCTGTGTTTGTCGGCAATCAGAATGTCGCAGGTGGAAGTGCCGATAACTTTTACCAGCGCGTTAGGCTGTGCGCCTGCGCCAACTGCGCCCATATGGCAGTCAAACGCGCCGCCGGAAATCACCACGCTTTCAGGCAGGCCGAGACGCTGCGCCCATTCCGGACATAAGGTGCCCACCGGAATATCGGCAGTCCAGGTATCAGTGAATAGCGGGGAAGGTAAATGACGGTTGAGGATTGGATCCAGCTCATCAAAGAAACTGGCTGGTGGCAGGCCGCCCCAGCTTTCGTGCCACAGTGATTTATGCCCGGCGCTGCAACGTCCACGACGGATATCCTGCGGGTGGGTGGTGCCGGAAAGCAGGGCTGGCACCCAATCGCACAGCTCAACCCACGATGCGGCAGATTGCGCAACAGCGTTGTCCTGACGGGTAACGTGGAGAATTTTCGCCCAGAACCATTCGCTGGAATAAATACCGCCAATATAGCGGGAGTAGTCAACGTTGCCCGGTGTGTGACATAAGCGGGTGATCTCTTCTGCTTCTTCAACCGCAGTGTGGTCTTTCCACAATACGAACATCGCGTTCGGGTTTTCGGCAAACTCCGGGCGCAGCGCCAGCACGTTACCGTCAGCGTCAATCGGTGCGGGCGTCGAGCCGGTGCTGTCCACGCCAATTCCGACCACAGTTGCGCGCTGTTCGGCGCTAAGCTCTGCAAGCACGGTTTTCAGCGCCGCTTCCATTGACTCAATGTAGTCACGCGGATGATGACGGAACTGGTTATTCGGGGCATCACAAAATTGCCCTTTCTGCCAACGGGGATACCACTCTACGCTGGTGGCGATCTCTTCACCGGTGGCGCAGTCCACCGCCAAAGCTCGCACAGAATCACTGCCAAAATCGAGGCCAATTGCAATCGCCATCGTTTCACTCCATCCAAAAAAAACGGGTATGGAGAAACAGTAGAGAGTTGCGATAAAAACAGTCAGGCAGTATTCGCTAATCTTATGGATAAAAATGCTATTGCATAGCAAAGTGTGACGCCGTGCAAATAATCAATGTGGACTTTTCTGCCGCGATTATAGACACTTTTGTTACGCGTTTTTGTCATGGCTTTCGTCCCTCCTTGTTACAAAATGCTTTTCACAAGCGGGGTTGCTGGTTGGATTAGTGAAGATAGCCCGCCAGGGACGCAATGCTGATGATGTTTAATGCAATATGGACAATTGGTTTCTTCTCTGATTGGCGGGAGTATGAAAAGTATGGCTGAAGCGCAAAATGATCCCCTGCTGCCGGGTTACTCGTTTAACGCCCATCTGGTGGCGGGTTTAACGCCGATTGAGGCCAACGGTTATCTCGATTTTTTTATCGACCGACCGCTGGGAATGAAAGGTTATATCCTCAATCTCACTATTCGCGGTCAGGGGGTGGTGAAAAATCAGGGACGAGAATTTGTCTGCCGGCCGGGCGATATTTTGCTGTTCCCGCCGGGAGAAATTCATCACTACGGTCGTCATCCGGAGGCTCGTGAATGGTATCACCAGTGGGTTTACTTTCGTCCGCGCGCCTACTGGCATGAATGGCTTAACTGGCCGTCAATATTTGCCAATACCGGTTTCTTTCGCCCGGATGAAGCGCACCAGCCGCATTTCAGCGATCTGTTCGGGCAAATCATTAATGCCGGACAAGGGGAAGGGCGCTATTCGGAATTACTGGCGATAAATCTTCTTGAGCAATTGTTATTGCGGCGTATGGAAGCGATTAATGAGTCGCTCCATCCGCCGATGGATAATCGGGTACGCGAGGCTTGTCAGTACATCAGCGATCACCTGGCGGACAGCAATTTTGATATCGCCAGCGTCGCGCAGCATGTCTGCCTGTCGCCGTCGCGTCTGTCGCATCTGTTCCGCCAGCAGTTAGGGATTAGCGTCTTAAGCTGGCGCGAGGACCAGCGCATTAGTCAGGCGAAGCTGCTTTTGAGCACCACCCGGATGCCTATCGCCACCGTCGGGCGCAATGTTGGCTTTGATGATCAACTCTATTTTTCCAGGGTATTTAAAAAATGTACCGGGGCGAGCCCTAGTGAGTTCCGTGCTGGTTGTGAAGAAAAAGTGAATGATGTAGCTGTCAGGTTGTCATAACTGGTAACGAATCAGACAATTGATGGCTTGACGGAGTGGCAATGGGTTTGCAGAATCCCTGCTTCGTCCCTTTGACAGGCACATTATGCAAGCATTGCTGGAACACTTTATTACCCAATCCACCGTGTACTCATTGATGGCGGTGTTATTGGTGGCTTTTCTGGAGTCGCTGGCGCTGGTCGGGTTGATTCTACCCGGTACGGTGCTGATGGCGGGGCTGGGGGCGCTGATTGGCAGTGGCGAGTTAAGTTTCTGGCACGCCTGGCTGGCAGGGATTATTGGCTGCCTGATGGGCGACTGGATCTCCTTCTGGCTGGGCTGGCGTTTTAAAAAGCCGTTGCATCGTTGGTCATTTCTGAAGAAAAACAAAGCACTACTCGACAAAACCGAACATGCGCTGCATCAGCACAGCATGTTCACCATTCTGGTCGGTCGTTTTGTCGGCCCGACGCGTCCGCTGGTGCCAATGGTGGCGGGGATGCTGGATCTGCCGGTGGCGAAATTTATCACGCCAAATATTATCGGCTGTTTGTTGTGGCCGCCGTTTTACTTCCTGCCGGGGATTCTGGCGGGCGCGGCGATTGATATTCCTGCCGGGATGCAGAGCGGTGAGTTTAAGTGGCTGTTGCTGGCGACGGCGGTGTTTTTGTGGGTTGGCGGCTGGCTGTGTTGGCGGTTATGGCGCAGCGGTAAAGCAACTGACCGTTTAAGTCATTATTTGTCGCGTGGTCATTTGTTGTGGCTGACACCGTTGATATCTGCCACTGGCGTGGTGGCGCTGGTGGTGTTAATTCGCCATCCGTTGATGCCGGTGTATATCGATATTTTGCGTAAAGTGGTTGGGGTTTAGGGGATAGTTCGCACCGGCACTGGTTTGTTCCCCTCACCCTAACCCTCTCCCCAG
>NZ_AEJZ01000346.1:0-888 GCF_000208525.1 Escherichia sp. TW14182 | reverse complement strand
TACAAGTATCCCCGAAATCTCCTGTGCCACACGTTGCAGAATGAAGGTAAACAATTCCGTTTCCAGCACCAGCCCTTCTTCACGGGCATTTTTCAGCTCCTGTGCGTCAGCCTGTGCTTTGGTTAACCGGTAGCGTTCATAGTCAATGGTGCCGGGTTGTAAATCTGATTCTGCAGTCGCACGCAAATCTTCCAGTTCTTTGCGGAGCTTTTCGTTTTCGATATCTTTTTCCCGCTGCGCATACCACTCAATGGCTTCTGCAGTATTGAACATGGCTTCAATACCTTTGCCTCCCCCCGACAAAACTCTCAGCCCCTGACTTTGCCAGCCAGTGATTGTTCTGACATCGCACTCAAAAATTTCCGCCAGTTTCTTTTTGTTAACCTTCACGGCACATATTCCTCACAAAAAGAAGAAAGGATCTCAAAACGCTTTTTTCAGCGAAAAATCACCGCTGCCAGATCCTTTCTTTTTTTTAAGAAAACTCTATTAAACAACAGGTTAGCCAGAAGAAGAACGGATCTGCTTTTTCCCTGAAAATTTTCATAAATAGCGCGTTTTTGCGCGTCCCCAGACCCTCGGTGTTTCAGGTTCCAGAAAGGACCCGTTGAAATGGGAGTAATTATCATTTACGCGTTCTAACACCTGCATTATCGCAACCCCTCACACAGAAGGGCTGCTGTAATGCCTGTTACTCACGAATCAGGCGAGCACTCTTACCATTCATTTCAATACGCGAATACTGCGGTTTACCATCAATGATGTCTGTCATCACGAACATCTCACCCGGCTGCAGTTCAACTACTGCGCCTTCCGGCAATTCCATGCAGGCAAATACCGGACAGCCCGGATAACGACCATCTTCTGTTGCTTCCAGCATTGACTCAC
>NZ_AEJZ01000347.1:0-4834 GCF_000208525.1 Escherichia sp. TW14182 | reverse complement strand
CGACGAGCTACCAGGCTGCTCCACCCCGCGCCTGAAACGTGGCAAATTCTACTCGTTTTGAGTAAAAAATGCAAATACTGCTGGGATTTGGTGTACCGAGACGGGACGTAAAATCTGCGGTCATTATAGTGATCTACGCCACATTTTGTCAACATTTATTGCTACTCACGTGAATGGATATCCTGTTCACTTTCATTGATTGAATAATTTCTACCTCACCTTACTTCTTTTAAGCGCATTATTTTACAAAAAACGCACTAAACTCTTCCGGTCTCCGATAAAAGATGATTAAATGAAAACTCATTTATTTTGCATAAAAATTCAGTGAGAGCGGAAATCCAGGCTCATCATCAGTTAATCAAGCAGGGTGTTATTTTATGACGACGATTCTCAAGCATCTCCCGGTAGGTCAACGTATTGGCATCGCTTTTTCTGGCGGTCTGGACACCAGTGCCGCACTGCTGTGGATGCGACAAAAGGGAGCTGTTCCTTATGCATATACTGCAAACTTGGGTCAGCCAGACGAAGAGGATTATGATGCGATCCCTCGTCGTGCCATGGAATACGGCGCGGAGAACGCTCGTCTAATCGACTGCCGCAAACAACTGGTGGCCGAAGGCATTGCTGCTATTCAGTGTGGTGCTTTCCATAACACCACTGGCGGCCTGACCTATTTCAACACCACGCCGCTGGGCCGTGCCGTGACTGGCACCATGCTGGTTGCTGCGATGAAAGAAGATGGCGTTAACATCTGGGGTGATGGCAGCACCTATAAAGGAAACGATATCGAACGTTTCTATCGTTACGGCCTGTTGACCAACGCAGAACTGCAAATTTACAAACCGTGGCTTGATACTGACTTTATTGATGAGTTAGGCGGTCGTCATGAAATGTCTGAATTTATGATTGCCTGCGGTTTCGACTACAAAATGTCGGTCGAGAAAGCCTACTCCACCGACTCCAACATGCTTGGTGCGACGCACGAAGCGAAAGATCTGGAATATCTCAATTCCAGCGTCAAAATCGTCAACCCGATTATGGGCGTGAAATTCTGGGATGAGAGTGTGAAGATCCCGGCAGAAGAAGTCACGGTACGTTTTGAACAGGGTCATCCGGTGGCGCTGAACGGCAAAACCTTTAGCGATGATGTGGAAATGATGCTGGAAGCCAACCGCATCGGCGGTCGTCACGGCCTGGGCATGAGCGACCAAATCGAAAACCGTATCATCGAAGCGAAAAGCCGTGGCATCTACGAAGCTCCGGGGATGGCGCTGCTGCATATCGCTTATGAACGTCTACTGACCGGTATTCACAATGAAGACACCATCGAGCAGTATCACGCGCATGGTCGTCAGTTAGGCCGTTTGCTGTACCAGGGACGTTGGTTCGATTCCCAGGCATTGATGCTACGTGACTCTCTGCAACGCTGGGTTGCCAGCCAGATTACAGGTGAAGTTACTCTGGAGCTGCGTCGCGGGAATGATTACTCCATCCTCAATACCGTCTCTGACAACCTGACTTACAAACCAGAACGTCTGACGATGGAAAAAGGTGACTCGGTGTTCTCGCCAGATGATCGTATCGGTCAACTGACCATGCGTAACCTGGATATCACCGATACTCGCGAGAAACTTTTCGGTTATGCCAAAACGGGTCTGCTCTCATCTTCTGCCGCTTCAGGCGTACCGCAGGTTGAGAATCTGGAAAACAAAGGCCAGTAATTCGACGTTAACCCTGCCCATCAAGGGCGGGGTTATCTGGATTTCCTCTGTAAAATCTTTTCTGACAGTCAAATAAGCAAAGATGTCATGATTTGCATTAACAATGTGTGCCAGTGAGCAGCGAAGTAGATGTCAACATTGCGGAGTTCATAGCCTTTGAAAAACTCTTTTCCTCACCGCTTATAAAAACATCACATCTCATTTTACTGGCAACGCCGTCAGAGAGTGCTTTGACACGATGTCATTCATCTTATCCACCCGAACCAGTCAATGGAAAATGATATGCCTGCTGCCCTTCGGGTCATAGGGAAGGATAAATAACTCGTCATCAAATATCTGCTCATGGGGATGAGCAGAGAAACATGCAGTAACACTGGAGTTTATCTAGTGGATAAGCCGATGCAGAACGCTGAATGAAGTACGGGAAATCACGGAGAAATGGTTATCAGAATATAACTGTGAACGCCCACATGAATCACTGAACAATATGACACCAGAGGAATATCGACAGCACCATTATTTGGTGGGGAACTAAAACGGATCTACTTACAACCCCAAACCATCCAGAACTAAGCGCAGAGATGGGATCTGGCACACCATCGCTATCATGATAAACCACTTCAGACAATCCTCAGCGCAGTCATGCTCTCGGAACAAAAAGCAGTAAGGTTAGCTATAACGTCTTCACACCGGGAGAGCAGACGAAGGTCTATGTCTTTCTTGATGATAAGATGAAGGTGGTAACGACTATTGGTGTATCGCGATATATAGAATTAATTATTTATCTTAAAATTTAGGTGTTAAAATCCTCTATCACTGTAACATATTGCTCGAATCCTCAGCACAAGCCATTCAAATCCCGCCACAACAAACATACGCCCTTTAAGTGCTTATTGATCGTTTTCATCTATGTCTGTAATCGTTATGATTAGAAAACTTGCTCCAGTGTCGTTTTTGAGAGCTGTCGTGTAATTAGCCGCAACCGCAATAGTCCCCAAAGGTTATTACGCGAAAAACTTATTGAATTATAAAGAATGATGGAGAGACAACTATGTCATTACTTGAATATATCAGTGATGAAGATCTTTTTAACGAAGTTGAAACCTTATTAACGAAAGCTAAAAAGAAAAAAGACGCCGCTGAGAAGACTTTTACCAGCAATGTGATTGACCCTTTTGGTGCACTTTTTGAAGCTCCGGGGTTCTCATCCCATGAAGAGTGGCGAAACTCCGAACTTGCACGACAACAGCAGAAAACCATTCAAAATCATGTTGGTACGTTTCACCAAAAAATTCTCGGCCATGTTGAAGGATGGAGGGATATGGGGATTGGTGGCATCGTTGATCTTCTCAACGAAGAAAGAAGAATCATCGCTGAGGTGAAAAATAAATACTCAACGGTTACTGGCGGGGATTTAGCAGATAAATATAAAGGCTTAGATGAGTTGGTATCACCGAAACATAGCCGATTTAAGGATTACTGTGCGTACTTTGTTAATATAATCCCTCGTAAACCTATCAGATATAACAGCCCCTTTACCCCTTCCAATAAAGGTAGTGGTACTCTGTGTCCTTCGAACCCTAACATTCGAATCATTGATGGTGCGAGTTTCTATGAGCTTGTCACTGGCAGACCAGATGCTCTGCAAGAACTCCATAGTGCTCTCCCTCACGCAATTGAGTATATTTTGAGCGAACGTCTTGGGCAGCAAGGTTTTTCCATCCCTGATAAAGATAGTTTTATTAAGTATTTTGGGCTCGCTTACGGCTGATAACCATGATCAATGTTTGACAAAGCACATGTAAACCCATACAGTAGTAACCATGACTAATGTTGGCATGGTTACTAAATATGTTAAAGGAAGAGTTTTCACTTTCAGAAGTTGCAGACATTTTGGGCGTTTCAAAAGAAACTTTAAGGCGTTGGGATACTGCTGGAAAATTAGTTTCTCAAAGAAATGACGAAAACAACTATCGATTTTATAAAAAAGAGCAACTTAAAAATTTTGAACAAGCTCAGTTTTTATTTAAAAGCCAGTGGCCTGATGAGACTAAAATAAGCAATAATGTTTATACTGTATTAGAGTTATTTGCTGGCGCAGGGGGGATGGCTTTAGGTTTAGAAAAAGCCGGTTTAAAATCTGTTTTACTAAATGAAATTGACTCCCATGCTTGTAAGACGTTACGAAAAAATAGGCCTGAATGGAATGTGGTTGAAGGTGATGTGAGCCAAGTAGACTTCACCCCTTATAGGAATACCGTTGATGTGCTGGCTGGTGGCTTTCCTTGCCAGGCATTCTCTTATGCAGGCAAAAAACTTGGTTTTGAAGATACACGGGGCACCCTTTTCTTTGAATTCGCCCGAGCCGCTAAAGAAATCAATCCGAAAGTTCTTTTAGCAGAGAATGTTCGAGGGTTGCTAAATCATGATGATGGACGAACTTTAGAAACAATAAAAAATATTATCACAGACTTGGGCTACACTTTATTTGAGCCAAGAGTGCTTAAGGCTATTTTCTACAAAGTACCGCAAAAACGCGAGCGTTTGATCATTGTAGCTGTAAGAAATGATCTTGCTGATGGCATCGATTATGAGTGGCCTTCTTCTTACAATAAAATATTAACCCTTAAAGATGCATTAAAAAAGGGAGAGCTGTACGATAGCGACGTGCCAGAATCTGAAGGACAAAAATATCCCAAAAGAAAAGCAGAGATCCTAAGTATGGTTCCTCCCGGTGGCTACTGGAGAGATCTTCCTGAAGATATTCAAAAAGAATACATGCTCAAGAGTTTTTACTTAGGTGGGGGCAAAACTGGTATGGCTCGTCGCTTGTCATGGGATGAACCAAGCCTAACATTAACATGCGCCCCAGCACAGAAACAAACAGAGCGTTGCCACCCAGAAGAAACAAGACCATTAACTGTGCGTGAGTATGCAAGAATACAGACCTTCCCCGATGAATGGGTATTTGAAGGCCCAATGTCAGCGAAATATAAGCAAATAGGAAACGCTGTTCCTGTTAATCTGTCATTTGCTGTTGGCAAATCTGTGGTACATCTTTTAGATAAGATAAATAAAAGATAGACCCTGTAAATAATTCTGTGTAATTGCTG
>NZ_AEJZ01000348.1:0-9419 GCF_000208525.1 Escherichia sp. TW14182 | reverse complement strand
TAAATCAGTAAGTTGGCAGCATCACCCACACAACGACTCCCATTCTGCATCGCTCATTTCATCAAGGGTTTTACTTTGCCAGAAAGGTATATCGCTCATCAGGTGTTCCGCCATTACGTTAAAACGCACCTTATAACCAGTCTGGCACAGCGATGCAAGTTTTGCCGCCTCATTCAGGCGGCAAAAAAGTATTACAAAACGCGAGTTGTCAAAGAATGACCATCGAAAGTAACAGTCAGTTCATCGCCACTGTATAGCGGGCCGACACCATCAGGCGTGCCTGTTAACACAACGTCACCGGCCTTGAGGGTAAAAAACTTGCTCATATAAGCAATCAGCGGAACGATTTTATGGATCATGTCCGCAGTCGTACCTTGTTGGCGTTGTTCGCCGTTAACGCTCAGACCCAGCGATGTATTTTGCGGATCGCCAGTGAACTCTGCGGCAGGAATAAACCCGGAAAGAGGACAAGAGTTATCAAACGCTTTGGCCTTTTCCCACGGCTGCCCGGCTTTCTTCATTTTTGCCTGAATATCACGTAATGTCAGATCGAGCGCCACGCCGTAACCTGCAATGGCTTTGCGCACATGCTCTTCCGTAGCCTGACGTAGCGTCGCGCCAATCAACACAGCCAGTTCTACTTCATGATGAACCGCGCCGAAATCTGAGGGAATAGCCAATGGCTGGCGCAGATCGCACAGTGCCGTTTCAGGTTTAATGAACAACACGGGCTCTTCAGGTACTTCACTCCCCATCTCTTTAATATGTCTGGCATAATTACTGCCAACACAAACTACTTTACTCACCGGATAATCCAGCAGTGCACCTTGCCAGTTGTGATGTTGATACATAACGTTCCTCTCACTTCATCGTGGATCTTAAAACCCGCTCCGACAAATATGATGCCACCGCCGGATATTGGTTATTTTTTAGTGCTGTCTGTATTTTTCGCCATCACAGAAAGATGTTGCTTCAGCAAATCCTCAGGAGGAGGTGGCAATTGAAGATAATAGCCATGCTCAGCTAAGGCCTGTTTAACTTTCTCAATATCGGCATTTACCAGTTTTTTTCTCCCGTCCAATGGAAGAATCATCGCAAGTTGCGGTTGACCAAAACCTTTCATCAGCTCCTCTGGAACACGTGAAAAGTCGTCTTTTTTTTCAACATATAAATAGGTCTGGTCACGTTTACTACTTCGATAGATCACACAAAACATAATTTTACTCTGAATAAATGGGGGGGTGACTTGCCTCAATATAATCCAGACTATAACATGCCTTATAGTCTTCGTAATATCATCGCACGCTGATGATGATGGTAATTAGCTAATTGAGTAAGGCCAGGATGTCAAACACGCCAATCGAGCTTAAAGGTAGCAGCTTCACCTTATCTGTGGTTCATCTGCATGAGGCAGAACCTAAGGTTATTCATCAGGCGCTGGAAGACAAAATCGCTCAGGCTCCGGCATTTTTAAATCATGCTCCCATCGTACTCAATGTCAGTGGCCTCGAAGAACAGGTCAACTGGCCAGCAATGCACAAAGCTATCTCAGCAACAGGCTTGCGGATCATTGGTGTCAGTGGCTGCAAAAATGCGAAGCTGAAAGCTGAAATCGAAAAGATGGGGTTGCCAATCCTGACTGAAGGAAAGGAAAAAGCGCCACGTCCAGCACCGGCTCCCCAGGTTCCTGCGAAAAATACAACACCGGACACAAAAACGCGCTTAATAGATACCCCTGTACGTTCCGGTCAGCGCATTTATGCGCCACAATGTGATCTGATTGTTACAAGCCATGTTAGTGCAGGGGCAGAATTGATCGCAGATGGTAACATTCATGTCTATGGCATGATGCGCGGTCGTGCGCTAGCCGGGGCAAGTGGTGACCGGGAAGCACAAATATTTTGTACGAGTCTGATGGCAGAACTGGTCTCTATCGCCGGTGAATACTGGCTGAGTGATAAAATCCCAGCAGAATTTTATGGCAAAGCGGCACGACTGCAATTAGTCGAAAACGCTTTGACCGTTCAATCGTTAAATTGATCCCTTTTTAACAAGGAATTTTTATGGCACGCATTATTGTTGTTACTTCGGGGAAAGGGGGCGTTGGAAAGACAACCTCCAGCGCGGCCATCGCCACTGGTTTGGCCCAGAAGGGAAAGAAAACTGTCGTGATCGATTTTGATATCGGCTTGCGTAATCTCGACCTGATTATGGGTTGCGAGCGCCGGGTCGTTTACGATTTCGTCAACGTCATTCAGGGCGATGCAACGCTAAATCAGGCGTTAATTAAGGATAAGCGTACTGATAACCTCTATATTCTCCCAGCTTCGCAAACTCGCGATAAAGATGCCCTCACCCGCGAAGGGGTGGCCAAAGTTCTTGATGACCTGAAAGCAATGGACTTTGAGTTTATCGTTTGTGACTCACCGGCGGGTATTGAAACCGGTGCATTAATGGCTCTTTATTTCGCTGATGAGGCCATTATTACCACCAACCCGGAAGTCTCCTCAGTGCGTGACTCTGACCGTATTTTAGGTATTCTGGCGTCGAAATCACGTCGCGCAGAAAACGGCGAAGAACCCATAAAAGAGCACCTGCTGTTAACGCGCTATAACCCTGGTCGCGTGCATAAAGGAGACATGTTGAGCATGGAAGACGTGCTGGAGATCCTGCGCATCAAGCTCGTCGGCGTGATCCCAGAGGATCAATCAGTATTGCGCGCCTCTAACCAGGGGGAACCGGTTATTCTCGATATCAACGCCGATGCGGGTAAAGCCTACGCTGATACCGTAGAACGTCTGTTGGGAGAAGAACGTCCTTTCCGCTTCATTGAAGAAGAGAAGAAAGGCTTCCTCAAACGCTTGTTCGGAGGATAAGTTATGGCATTACTCGATTTCTTTCTCTCACGGAAGAAAAACACGGCCAACATTGCAAAAGAGCGGTTGCAAATTATTGTTGCTGAACGCCGTCGCAGCGATGCAGAACCACACTATCTGCCCCAGTTGCGTAAAGATATTCTTGAGGTCATTTGTAAATACGTACAAATCGATCCCGAGATGGTGACCGTACAGCTTGAGCAAAAAGATGGTGATATTTCCATTCTTGAGTTGAACGTGACCCTGCCGGAAGCAGAAGAGCTGAAATAAGCTGTATTAGCTCAGGTCCGATCTGACAGTTACCGGTTATTTATACAGGTATCTGTCAGATTACACCCTGGTTAAATTTTTCTCTTCCCCGGTTCGCTATTAAGTAATGTTGTCATCGGCGTCCAGGCACAGCCCCCTTCCCTCCGTTGAGTTCGCTCATTTGGTTGCTGCGTTGTTAGTACAGGAAATGGGAATTACCTCCTGTTTTGTATAAACGGTAACACTCCCCATTCAAGCTCCAGCGTCAAATTAAGTCGCAACTAATTCACATTATCGCCACCAGAATAAAATCACTGACATTACGTTTTCTGATAAATATTGTTCACATATAAATTACACAATAACATTGATATTTCAGATTGCCTTACCTTTGCAATGCAATGTTAACACTTGATGACATTTCTTGAATAAAATATTCAAAATCAATGAGTTAATTCTTATTTAAGATTATTCCCATTCAAGCGAAAAACATAACTCTTATTATACAAACCGCGCTCATTTTGAATGATCTGAATAATATCGAGCGTTCTTTAGTTAAGCTGCTCTTAATTGAAGACGAAATTATTGTGTGTGCAACTTACTTAATACCGGACATCTAAGTTGAAGAAAAAAACACTCGCCTTCGGGCTCATCTCAATATTACTCTGCTCCACGCCAGCCATGGCGGATATGAATCGCACCACTAAAGGCGCATTGTTAGGCGCAGGCGTAGGCTTACTGACTGGCAATGGTGTAAATGGCGTACTGAAAGGCGCTGCTGTAGGTGCAGGTGTTGGCGCAGTCACTGAAAAAGGTCGCGATGGTAAAAATGCCCGTAAAGGCGCAAAAGTAGGTGCGGCCGTTGGCGCAGTCACTGGCGTCCTGACCGGCAATGGTCTGGAAGGCGCGATTAAAGGTGCTGTGATTGGTGGTACAGGTGGTGCCATTCTGGGTAAAATGAAATAAGGTATGATGATGAAAAAATTTGCTTTACTGGCTGGACTGTTTGTTTTCGCACCAATGACCTGGGCGCAGGATTATAATATTAAGAACGGCCTGCCGGCAGAAACCTACATTACTTGCGCAGAAGCCAACGAAATGGCAAAAACTGACAGCGCACAGGTTGCAGATATCGTCGCTGTAATGGGTAATGCCAGCGTTACTAGCCGTGATTTAAAAATTGAGCAATCTCCAGAACTGAGTGCCAAAGTGGTAGAAAAACTGAATCAGGTTTGTGCTAAAGATCCGCAAATGCTGTTAATTACCGCAATTGATGACACCATGCGTGCCATCGGCAAAAAATAATTGTTAATGTAGTACCGCGTCGATTTATTCGACGCGGTATATTTTTAGCGGATGGATGTGCTTATAAACAAAAATGAAGTGTTAGTATTTGGCTTTAGTTTATTCCGTCAGTTTTCACTGTATCAAAAACTATTTTACTGCAATCATATCCGTATACCCCCGCCTCACCGCAGAGTAATTTTCCCAAAACTAAACCTGACCAGTTTTTCCAGTTTCAAAGATTAATCATCTACTGATTGGATTTATAAGCATTTCTGATCAAATATCCTGTCAGCCCAAATTGTCAAAACGTATTTAAAAGAAGGGTTAATGCTGATCCCTTTGGCTTACCAGCTTCTCTCTTAACCGGTTAAGCAAATTGATTACCAGCCAAACCAGTGCATTGATTAAATTTATGGTAACAAGCACTTCTCCTAGCCAGATGCTGGGTTTGGCGATCAGGATAATCAGGATGGAGATCAGCATAAACGCAATGGAAAAGATGATATACAAAGTGAAATAATCCAGGCTATTACTTTTGTTCATGCTACTTACGGTGATCCTGACAAAATCTTCAGACAATTATAGCAAACAAAAGAATGAACAATAGTAACAAGAAGCAACGAGCTAATTACCTGTCTACAATTGCACCATTTCATCGCCTTGCTGATCAATTTTCAGCCAAATATCATCATGCTATATCAATTAGTGCAATATTCACTCAACAACCACTTTCACCTTCGGTTTTGAGAGAATAATTTTGACGAGTTCAATATACGTCACCGGTTTATAGAAATAGTACCCTTGCTGGAACGTAATATTATTCTGGTTCAAATAGTCGAGCTGCTCCTTCGTCTCGACGCCTTCGGCGACAATACTGATAGAAAGTTTGCGCGCCAGATCCAGCACACAGTCCAGAATTCGGGTGGAATCAGGATCTGCATTGACCCGACCGACGAAACTGTGATCAATCTTAATATAATCGATGTGCAGATCATGGAGATAAGAAAGCCCTGAGTAGCCCGTACCAAAATCATCCAGCGCGATAACAAAACCATTTTCATGCAGAATGTTCAATCGCTGAACCAAATTTTCATCAACATGTAACGCTTCACGCTCAGTAACTTCAAGAACGAGATTCAAATCATGGCGAGTGAAGCTGTCGCGGTATTTCAGACATTCTTCAACAAATGTCGGCGAAATAATATGCGAGGCGCTAAAATTGATCCCAACATGAAATCCTTCCGGCAGTTTACTGGCGATCGCGTTCATTTGTGTGGCGACCTGACTCATCAAACTTTGGGTGAGCGAAACTATCAATCCTGATTTTTCAGCAAGTGGAATAAATGCTACAGGTGAAATATATCCTCCACGAGGATGTTTCCATCGGGCAAGAACTTCTACGCCGCGTAACGTCCCTTCCCGACCATTAACTACCGGTTGGTAAAAAGGCACAATCTCACCATTGCTTATCGCCCTACGCAGAATCTCTTCAGGTGTGTCTGTCTTATTGAAATATTTATCAAGTAAAAAGGCAGCGGAACAGGATATTAAAAGGCTGAATATCAAAATACCCAAGCCTTTGTCGATCATTCTGGTAAAGCTAAATAGCGGCGGCTGGTTATAGATAATACTGAAATGATATTCAGTGGAGTTAACCCGTCCAGAAAGTTGATGTCTGCCATTGAGAGTTGTCACATCTCCCGACGGCCCAATAATATTATCCCCCACGCGCAAACTATATTTCACCCCCTTCAACGGCACATGGAGCGCCCCACGGATATGCTGGTCGCTAATAGTCACCAGGATACGCGTATCAGCGAACTGAATCTGATAGAGCAGAATGGGTAATCTATTTACAGTGTCGAGCGCCGGAGCCAACAGCAAATTACTGTCTGGTATCTCAGGAATACGGGATAGCAGTACCCGATTACCCGGCAGCGATGTACACCAGACAGCACCTTGTTTGAGAATGATGATCGTCCGCAGATGGGGTTTCAGCGCGGCCTCTGTACCTAGCTGATATTGTTCATCCAGATCGCACCTTTTCCCTGCAATTTCCATCGCCGTTTGAGTCGCCTGTGACGCTTCCTCAAGAATATGATTAATGTTGTTGGCGGCGTACTTCGCCCCCGCCAGGCTCTCTGCTTTTGCGGAATACCAGAGCTGAATATTCAAAATAGAGACGCCAGTAATAAACAGGCACACCGCAACGAGGATGGGGATAAGTGTATTGCGCATTCGCGTGTCCCAGGACCATTATTCTCTGTTCATTCGCTCAATCTGGCGTCTACAGAGAGCATGGTAGAGAGAATCAGAAATATCCACGTTCTTGATGAAATTTTACCCCACTATGCCGTAATACCTTCAATGTTGGATAAAAATCTCAAGTGAGCGTTAATTGACTGCCCCCAGGACAGAGAAGACGATTGAGCAACAAACCAGAACAAGAATATTGGGTAGGCAACGTTCTCTGTGTACTCATCCTTTAATACTTAACTGTATCAATGAGTAAGGATATGCTGAACTGGTACAACGTCGATGGGGACAGTAAAGGTTATACCGAGGTAAGGCAGTGCAAATTGTTACTCTACGCGACCCAGCTTTTTCTTCAACAGCACACGACACCTGCTCATAACAAACGGTATCCATCAATAGCGGCATCCAAAATCAGCTCCATTATATACAGCAATATCACTGGAAGGAATGTGAAGAATCGATAGCAGTAATATAAGTTGCACAAGTCAAACGTGGATTTTTTATACTCTTAAAAACCAGCGAAATAACTTTTTCTGATAACATCTATAACCAGTTAGAATAAGAAAGAGAGCGATATATTCTTATTTAGCAAGTCAGGCTATAGAAACCATATAATGCGAATTCTGGTTACGTAAGGCATTTTCTTTTCACTAACTCAATGTTACAAATTGTAAAGATTAACTCTTCCTGTTTGTATTCAACTTGTCTGGTCATATCTAAATAGATATGTAAAATTGATAACGGCTGGTAATCATTCAATACTCGCACTATAGAAAGTTCGCCAGCCTGCCGCAGGCACGCGCCTTTATACGACGTGTCTGCGGTTTTGTTGTGATATTTATATAGAAGTACTGGTGAATTATGAGCAATCTGAATCCATGCATGGCGTGTGGTGCCTGTTGTGCATTTTTCCGCGTCTCTTTTTACTGGGCCGAAGCTGATGATGCAGGCGGAACCATACCGGCTCATCTTACTGAGCAGATATCCCCTTACCACCGATGTATGCGCGGAACTAACCAGAAGAACCCACGCTGTATTGCCCTGGCAGGAACGCCTGGAAAAAACGCCTGCTGCACAATATATAAAAACCGCTCTTCCACATGTAGAGAATTCGCCATGTCAGGCGAGCATGGAGAAATTAATGAGGCATGTAATCGCGCTCGAGCTAAATATGGACTACCTCCAATTTAAAAGCTTTTTCAAGTTTAATTAGCTCCATACGATCGCCATCCTCAACAATATATTCAGGTAGCGAAACTAACTATGCCGCGACATTACTGTCGCGGTTAATCCATTAATAATAAATACAAAAAAACCAAAATAAATCATATAACACCCCATCAATAATTAAGATCATTGATAAAATTAAAGTACGTCTGTAGCATTATCATATTTTATTTTTCATAGACGAGTTTTTTCGTGTTATGTTATAATATGGCGAATAAACACAGGTTATCAACTTGTCAGTAATGTAAATAAATTTCGAGGAGATCATTCCAGTGGGACGTAAATGGGCCAATATTGTTGCTAAAAAAACGGCTAAAGACGGTGCAACGTCTAAAGTATATGCAAAATTCGGTGTGGAAATCTATGCTGCCGCTAAACAAGGTGAACCAGACCCAGAATTAAACACATCTTTAAAATTCGTTATTGAACGTGCGAAGCAGGCACAAGTTCCAAAACACGTTATTGATAAAGCCATTGATAAAGCCAAAGGTGGCGGAGATGAAACGTTCGTACAAGGGCGTTATGAAGGCTTTGGACCAAATGGTTCAATGATTATCGCTGAAACGTTGACTTCAAATGTTAATCGTACAATTGCTAATATTCGCACAATTTTCAATAAAAAAGGCGGGAATATTGGAGCAGCAGGTTCTGTCAGCTATATGTTTGACAATACTGGTGTGATTGTATTTAAAGGAACAAATCCTGACCATATTTTTGAAATTTTGCTTGATGCTGAAGTAGATGTTCGTGATGTGACTGAAGAAGAAGGAAGCATCGTTATTTATACTGAACCTACAGATCTTCACAAAGGAATTGCAGCTCTAAAAGCCGCTGGAATTACTGAGTTTTCAACAACAGAATTAGAGTTGATTGCTCAATCAGAAGTAGAACTTTCACCAGAAGATTTAGAAATCTTTGAAGGGCTTGTTGATGCCCTTGAAGATGACGATGATGTCCAAAAAGTATATCATAACGTTGCTAATCTCTAATTATAAATATCCTCCGGCTATGCCGGAGGTTTTTCAGATGCACCTATAAGGCTCTGTTTCCAGCCGCGCCCTAACTGGTGCATATGATCTAACATTTGCATTCAACTTTGTTACTTACGACCCGTAAACGAGTTGCCTGGATATGGGTTCAATAATTGTTCGCCAATTTTATCTTCTTCGAGCTGGTGCTTTATATATTCTTGTATCTTTGCTGTGTTCTTACCCAGCGTATCTAAATAATAACTCCTACACTAAAAATCCCTGTTCCTGTATTTGAATTTTAGATCTCTAAATGCTCATAGAGCATCAGACTGCGTTTACCCTTCAGATAGCCCATAAACCTCGATACGCTCATTTTCGACGGGTTCTCCACATACACAGCATTCTGCTTTCGCAACGGCTAACTCCTTTGTGTATTTCGCATCGAGTGCAGCAACATCGCACTGGCGCAACTGCATATCAGTAAAGGAAACGTCCTCAGCTTCTTGTACCGTCTGATTATCGATATGTAGTGGTCAACAAAAACTGGCCACAG
>NZ_AEJZ01000349.1:0-8322 GCF_000208525.1 Escherichia sp. TW14182 | reverse complement strand
CACAAGACGTTACAGACGGAGCGCTTACATTCGTTGTAAATCCTCCCGATGATATTTGCCTGCTGACGGTGAACTACACCGACAACCCGCACTTTCCTGAAGTTCTCCGTCTGGAGATGGAAGAGTGTAAACGCAGAAATCCGACACTGTATCGTCACATCTGGCTGGGTGAGCCGGTAAGCGCAAGTGATATGGCAATCATCAAACGTGAATGGCTTGAAGCCGCAACCGATGCGCACAAGAAACTCGGATGGAAAGCGAAAGGCGCGGTTGTTTCTGCGCATGACCCGTCAGATACAGGGCCAGATGCTAAAGGTTACGCATCGCGTCACGGTTCGGTAGTTAAGCGCATTGCCGAAGGTCTGCTGATGGACATCAACGAGGGTGCTGACTGGGCTACTTCGCTGGCGATTGAAGACGGCGCTGACCATTACCTGTGGGATGGTGATGGTGTTGGTGCCGGGCTACGCAGACAGACAACGGAAGCGTTCTCCGGCAAGAAAATCACCGCCACGATGTTCAAGGGCAGCGAATCGCCATTCGATGAAGATGCACCGTATCAGGCCGGAGCATGGGCCGATGAAGTCGTACAGGGCGACAACGTTCGCACTATTGGTGATGTGTTCCGCAATAATCGAGCGCAATTCTATTACGCGCTGGCTGACAGGCTTTATCTGACATATCGGGCGGTTGTCCACGGTGAGTATGCAGACCCCGACGACATGCTGAGTTTCGACAAAGAAGCGATAGGCGAGAAGATGCTGGAGAAGCTGTTTGCAGAACTGACGCAGATTCAGCGCAAATTCAATAACAACGGGAAGCTGGAGCTAATGACTAAGGTCGAAATGAAACAGAAGCTCGGTATTCCATCTCCTAACCTGGCTGATGCGCTGATGATGTGTATGCATTGCCCGGAGTCGGCTGCGCAACCCGACTATTCCAGTTACTCCATTCCTTGTGGTGTAGGTTGATATGGCAGAAAAAAAGATGACTGACTGGCATCGCAAGGTGCTGTGCAACTTTGATAATGCCTGGTCAGCAACGCAGGATATGCGTGAGCAGATTATTGAGGCTCAACGTTTCGTCCGGGTATCCGGCGCACAGTGGGAAGGCAGCACAAACGCTGGTTACTCATTTGATGAAGGCAGGTTTGAGCATTACCCGCGCTTTGAACTGAATAAGATTGCCCGTGAATGTGATCGCATCATTGGCGAGTATCGACAGAATCGCATCAGCGTTAAATTCAGGCCGAAGGATGACAAGGCATCGGAAGCGTTAGCCGAAAAAATGAACGGCAAATTCCGCGCTGACTATCAGGAAACATCCGGTGGCGAAGCGTGTGATAACGCATTTGATGATGCTGTAATGGGCGGATTCGGTTGTTTCCGCATGTGTGCCGATTACGAAGATGAAATGGACCCAAGTAACGAGCAGCGACGCATCAGCCTTCTTCCTGTTTACGACCCAGCGACATGCGTCTTCTTCGATCAGGACAGCAAGCAATATGACCGCTCTGATGCTATGTGGGCTATGGAAATGTTCTCCATGACGCCCAAAGCGTTCGAGGCTGAATACCCTGATTCCATCGCGGCAAGCCTTTCTCGTGGTGACACTGGCACTCAATATGACTGGTCAACGCCAGATGCCATCTATGTTGGACGTTACTACGAAGTCCGCATAGAGAAGGTGAAGCTCACGGCGTGGCGCAACCTTGTTAGCGGAGAAACGGCAATCTATGATGAAGATCAAATCAAAGATATTGTCGACGAGCTAACCGATGGTGCATTCGAGCTGATCGGTGAGCGGACAGTGAAGAAACGCCGAGTTTATTGCGGTCTTCTGTCTGGCGCTGAATGGCTGGAAGAACCGAAGCGTATTCCGGGCGAACATATTCCTCTCATCCCGGTATATGGGCGTCGCTCATTTGTTGATAATCAGGAGCGAATCGAAGGCCACGCAGCAAAAGCGATGGATGCGCAGCGTCTTGAGAACCTGATGGTTTCCATGATTGCAGATAACGCTACTCAGGCTGGCGGTGATGGCATTCCTGTAGTTGATGTTGACATGATTCCTGGTCCTCTTGCCACTCATTGGGCGGAGCGCAACAAAAATCGCCCGGCGTTCCTGCCAATGGTCAGTCTGAAAAACAAAAACGGAGATATTACTGCGCAGGCTCAGGTCAGCAGTTATACGCCTCCGACACAAATGCCTCCAGCTCTTGCCGGGCTATTGCAGTACACCGGAACGGCTATTCAGCAAATTACAGGTGCGTCGCAGCTTGAGAACATGCCGAGCAACGTCGCCACCGATACCGTTGATAGCATCTTTAACCGGATGGATACGCAGTCCTATATCTACATGGACAACATGGCTAAATCCATGCGTCGCGCTGGCGTTGTGTGGCTTTCTATGGCGCGTGAGGTCTATGGCAGTGATACGCCGATGCGTATCGTTAATGAGGACGGCAGCGATGACGTGGCGCTGATGACTGGTGAAGTGGTTGACCGTCAGACAGGGCAGGTTATCGCGCTTAATGACCTTTCGCAGGGCAACTATGAAGTGACTGTCGATGTCGGTCAGTCGTTCGCTACTCGCCGTGATGCAACGGTTAAGTCGTTACTTTCCATGCTGGCACTTATCCCACCAGGAACGCCGAAGCACGACCTTGTATCGTCGATGATTCTCGACAATATGGACGGCGAAGGGATGGACGACCTTAAAGAATACAACCGCAATCAGTTGCTTCTGTCTGGAGTTATCAAGCCGAGAACGCCAGAAGAGCAGCAAATGGTTGAGCAGGCGAAACAACAACAGGCCAGTCAGCCAGATCCGGCTATGGTTGCTGCGCAAGGTCAGCTTCTTGCTGGTCAGGCTGAATTGCAGAAAGCGCAGAACGAACAGGCAGCCATTCAGGTTAAAGCATTCCAGGCACAGACTGATGCTCAGGTTGCAGCGGCAAATGTTGTGAAAATCCTCGCATCTGCCGATAGCCAGCAGAAATCTGATATCCGCGAGGCTCTGAAACTGCTCGGACAGTTCCAGCAACAGCAAGGAGACAATGCCCGTGCTGATGCAGAGCTTGTCCTGAAAAGTCAGGCACAGGGCCATGCGCAGCGCATGGAGATCAGCAGCATCCTGCAAAAATCAACTCAGCAACAACCACAGCAGTAATTAACCCATAACGTGCAATGGCTGTCTTTATGAGGCCTGGCACCCTATTGCCTTCCGATGGGCTGAACATCGAGTAAACAGGGGTAACAAATGGACCAGATGGCAGAAAACACACCAGAAGTTGAAATAGAAACCGACGCGTCAGAGCAGATTCCTGATGATGTCGAACTGGCTGAAGAAGTCGAAACAGAAGATGGCAGTGAGTCCTCCGGCAATGATGCAGAGGAAGCTACTGAAACTGATGACGACGAATCAGAACAGGAATTCTACTTTGGTGACGAAAAGCTGGATTCGCCAACCAGCGAAGATAGCGCAGAGCATGGACTGGTAAAACACCTGCGCAAGACGATTAAAGAGAAAGACCGTGAGCTGAAAGAGCTGATGCGTCAGTCTCAGAAACCCGTCGAGCAGCAGCAGGTAATCACTCAACCACCGCGAATGCCAAAACTGGATGATGAGGACATCGGTTTCGATGAAGAAATCTATCAGCAACGCATGGCTAAGTGGGCAGAGGATCACGGCAAGTACCAGCAACAGGAGATTGCTCGCAAGCAGAAGGAGCAGGAGCTTCAGGCTGCCTATCAAGAGCGATTATCCAAATATCAGCAACGTGTTAAGGCTCTCAAGGTTCCTGGCTATCAGGAAGCAGAACAGGCCGTACTCGAGGAAATCCCCATCGAGACACAAAACGCGATCCTGTTTGAGTCAGAGAAGCCGGAAATCGTTGTTCTGGCGCTTGGTCGCAACGCTGAACTGCGCAAGCAACTGGCAGAAGCTACCAACCCCGTAGCAATTGGTCGTCTGCTGGAACGTATCGAATCTAAGGCCAGAATCATGCCAAAAGCAAAAACCACGGCAGCCACAACCCCGACAGTTAAGGGGAGCAACGGCGCAGTAATCAATAACCTCGACAAACTGAAAGCCAAGGCGCTGGAAACTGGTGACTGGACGCCGTATTTCGCCGCTAAAAAGGCAAAAAAATAACCTATCGGAGCATTAAGCATGGCTAACCAATTAGCAAAAGACCTTGAAATCATGTTCGAAAACTACGTTGAAGGCTTTGAGGCCGCCTGCGTAGTTTCCCGTAACGCTAAAAAATTCCGTCCCGGTGATACAGCAATGCAGCGAGCAGGTGATGTTCTGTATCGTCCGCAGCATTACCACATGAACATTGAGGAAGGCCTCGACCTCAGCAGCAAAACGCCAACAGCACTGGTTCAGCGCCTTGTTCCTTCTGTGTTCAAGGAGCCGAAAAACATTCTGTACACTCTGGATGCGCGTGAAATGCGTGACCCGGAACATAAAACTGAAGCTGGTCGCGCCGCAGGTATGCGCCTTGCTGCACAGATTGACTCTGACCTGATTTCCATGGTCACGCAGCGTGCTACTAACGTGATCACAATGGCTGACTCAACCACTGGTTCACAGGGCCGTGATTTGTGGAACTGTGCGGCAGGTATTGATGCCACCATGACGGCGATTGGTGTACCGCAGGGTATCAACCGTCGCTCTTTCTGGAACCCCTTCAACTACAAAGACCTTGCTGGCGAGCTTGGTCACCGTGCCTATGCTCAGGGCGCAACCCTGACAGCATACGAAAAGGCGCAGATCCCTCCGATTGCTTCCTTCGATAGCTACAAGACGGATATTTCTGGTCGTGTTCCGAAGGGTACAGCAACTTCCCTGACGCTGGCGGCTGAACCTGCGCACAAGGTTGAAGCGAAAGATGCCAACGATATGCCAGTGGATAACCGACAGGGGACTATTACGGTATCTGCATCTGGGTTGCAGGTTGGCGATGCGTTCACCATTGCTGGCGTGAATTCTGTACACCAGATCACCAAAGACACCACCGGGCAGCCGCAGGTATTCCGCGTTCTGGCAGTAAGCGGAACGACAGTAACTATCTCCCCGAAAATTCTGCCGCCTGACAACGCAGATGTCGCCAGCCGTCCATATGCAAACGTTGATGCTAACGCGGCAAATGGTGCAGCAATTACCATTCTCAACAAAAATGCCGCACCGGCTAACCTGTTCTGGGCTGATGGTTCTGTTGAACTGATGTACGGCAAACTGGCGTTCCCGACTGGTCAGGGTCCACAGGTAATGACAGCAACCACCGAGCAGGGCGCTACGCTGATCATGTCTTACGCCTTCGACCATATCAAAGGCGTAACCACTGCGCGTTTCACCACTCTGTACGGTTGCTCTGTACTGGTTCCTGAATATACGGGCATCGTTATTGCCGGGCAGTAATTTTGGTGGGGCTTCGGCCCCATTTTTATTGGGAGAAGACAATGGCACGAACAATGCTCTATAAGCCTGGCAACATGATCACCTGTGGTCAGTTTGCTGTCGATTACATCATTGTTGATGACGAAGAAGTTAAATCTCACCTGAAAAAAGGTTGGGTAAAAACTCCTGAAGAAACCGCAACGAAGCAAAAAGTGGCTAAGGCGGAAGAAGATGGCGAAAACGAAGGGTGATCTCGTTCTAAAGGCTTTACGAAAAGCCGGGCTGTATTCCAATGCCACGTTGACAGATGCTGACCCTCAGGCAATTGAAGATGCCATTAATGACCTCGAAGACATGATGGCAGCATGGCAGGCTAAAGGTATCGAGCTTGGGTATCAGTTTGCTGATACAGAAAACGGCATCATGCCGTTACCGGACGATGATTCAGGTATCCCTGCATGGGCAAATGATGGCGTCGCTTTGAAACTCGCTGTGCAAGTGTGCATGGATAACGTCATTCAGCCGTCAGACGCTCTCCTTACCGCTGCTGACAGTGCATATCAAACAATCTGTATCGCTTTAACCAAAATACCACCACTTGAGCGGCGAAATGACATGCCTCGCGGCAGTGGTAACAAAAGCGCGTTTACGTGGAATCGGTTTTACATCGAGAAAGATGATCCGAGTACGTGAGGTGAATAAATGCCGATTCAGCAACTTCCGCTTATGAAAGGTGTCGGCAAAGACTTTCGAAACGCCGACTATATCGACTATCTGCCAGTGAATATGCTGGCTACACCCAAAGAAATACTCAACAGCAGCGGATATCTTCGCTCATTCCCGGGCATTGCCAAACGCTCTGATGTGAACGGTGTATCGCGCGGCGTCGAGTACAACATGGCGCAGAATGCTGTGTATCGCGTGTGTGGTGGCAAGTTGTATAAGGGCGAAAGCGAGGTCGGTGACGTTGCCGGAAGTGGTCGCGTATCAATGGCGCATGGTCGGACATCACAGGCGGTAGGCGTTAATGGTCAACTGGTCGAGTATCGCTATGATGGCACGGTTAAAACCGTATCAAACTGGCCTACAGACAGCGGATTCACGCAGTATGAGTTAGGTTCGGTTCGTGACATTACTCGCTTACGTGGGCGTTATGCGTGGTCAAAAGACGGTACTGATTCATGGTTTATCACTGACCTTGAAGACGAATCACATCCTGACCGATACAGCGCACAATATCGTGCCGAGTCTCAGCCGGACGGCATCATCGGTATCGGGACATGGCGAGACTTCATCGTCTGCTTTGGTTCATCGACTATTGAATATTTCTCCCTGACTGGCGCAACCACCGTTGGTGCTGCTTTGTATGTCGCACAGCCATCACTGATGGTGCAAAAAGGCATCGCCGGGACTTACTGCAAAACGCCGTTTGCTGATTCCTATGCGTTCATCAGCAATCCGGCAACGGGTGCGCCGTCTGTGTATATCATCGGCTCCGGTCAGGTGTCACCAATTGCCAGCGCGAGCATTGAGAAAATCCTCCGCTCCTACACTGCTGATGAACTGGCTGATGGTGTGATGGAATCGCTGCGGTTTGATGCTCATGAGTTGCTGATTATTCACCTGCCGCGCCATGTTCTTGTTTACGACGCATCTTCAAGCGCCAATGGTCCGCAATGGTGTGTGTTGAAAACAGGCCTGTATGACGATGTGTACCGCGCTATCGACTTCATTTACGAAGGCAATCAGATAACGTGCGGCGATAAGCTGGAGTCCGTGACCGGGAAATTGCAATTCGACATCAGCAGCCAGTACGACAAGCAACAGGAACACCTGCTGTTTACTCCACTGTTCAAAGCGGATAACGCCAGAGTGTTCGACCTTGAGGTTGAATCGTCAACTGGCGTTGCGCAGTATGCTGACCGCCTTTTTCTCTCTGCAACCACTGACGGCATCAATTACGGGCGTGAACAGATGATTGAGCAGAATGAACCGTTCGTTTACGACAAACGCGTTTTGTGGAAACGAGTAGGGCGCATCAGGAAAAACATTGGTTTCAAATTGCGCGTTATCACGAAGTCACCTGTCACTCTGTCTGGCTGCCAGATAAGGATTGAGTAATGGCGGATTCGAATCTCAATGTGCCGGTAATCATTCAGGCTACACGGCTAGACACATCAGTCCTTCCACGCAATATCTTCTCGCAGTCGTATCTGCTTTACGTTATCGCACAGGGCACTGATGTTGGTAACGTGGCTAACAAAGCCAACGAGGCCGGACAGGGCGCTTATGATGCACAGGTCAGGAACGATGAGCAGGATGTGATTCTCGCTGACCATGAGCAGCGAATTTCTGCTGCGGAAGCAACGCTTGTTAATCATGAGGAGCGAATCAGCCAGGCAGAATCAACTCTTCAGGACCATGAAACACGAATAGCTCAGAATGAAAGCGATATTTCGTCGCTTGACACAAGAGTTCAGTCGCTGGAGTCGCAGGTTTCAGACCATGAAACGCGCATCGATGCTCTGGAGTATGCCACTACTCGCAAGAAGTCGGAGGTTGTTTACTCTGGCGTATCTGTAACCATCCCGACAGCGCCGACCAACCTTGTTAGCCTACTGAAAACGCTCACGCCGTCATCCGGCACGTTGGCACCATTCTTCGACACCGTTAACAACAAGATGGTTGTGTTCAACGAGAACAAAACCTTGTTCTTCAAGCTGTCGATCGTCGGGACGTGGCCCAGCGGAACCGCAAACAGGTCAATGCAGCTAACCTTTTCCGGCTCTGTTCCTGACACACTGGTCAGCAGTCGTAATGCGGCGACAACAACCGACAACATCCTGTTAGCTACGTTCTTCAGCGTGGATAAAGACGGCTTTCTTGCCACAAATGGCAGTACGTTAACCATTCAGT
>NZ_AEJZ01000350.1:0-881 GCF_000208525.1 Escherichia sp. TW14182 | reverse complement strand
ATATATCCTTTCAGTAAACTGTCAGTGCCGAATTCTTATCCGTGTCCGGCGCACGACCACACGTGACAGCGTGTTGGTCTCCATTTTTAACCGCATCCCAATGGAGGATAAAATGCCAACAAAACTATGCCCAGCCTGTAATTCTTCGTCTGATTTTTCAGAGAAGAATGGTTATTATATTTTTGATTGCCCTAAACACGGTGTATTCCATATATCAAAACTTGATGGAATATTTGTGAAACCAAGTCAGTATCAGGCTGACAAGTTAAATAAAATTCTCAATGTCAAAAGAGCGTCAGGCTATACGGGACCTATAGAGGTTTTACCGCGTCCTCGTCTTGTGGAACTGGATTAAACCAGTGCTCCTGAATCGCTCGTATTTTTACCCTCGGATGATTGCCGGGGGTGATTATTAATTCTGGCGGACATGGTTCTCCATTATGACAAATTGCGCTATAAGTGAAATCAGCCAGAGCAGTGCCGGTCATTATTATTCCGAACTTATCAAGCAGCGAGAGCAAATCACGCAAACAGGAGTTATCAGTTTTTTCGTTATAAAATGAATCCCCTGATGCAGAGAGCATTTCACCTCGCTCTGCGATGCGTTTGACCATTTTCCAGAATTCTTTTTTTGAATACTTTTCCTCGACATAAAAACCCATCGCCGAGGCAATCCGCTTTGCAGCTTCTTCAGTATCCTGGTTGTTTGTTACCGAAACAGAGTACAATCCGATAAACGCATCGCGCACATTACGAGCCATATTATCAGTGTCTTTTTTCGTTACCGATTCCAATGCAAGTTCGTTCAGGTGTTGACGGAGTGTCTGTGCTGCAATCTCCTGGATTGATAGTGGTAAATCTTTAAATTCCATCTTTAACCC
>NZ_AEJZ01000351.1:0-1603 GCF_000208525.1 Escherichia sp. TW14182 | reverse complement strand
TTAACTATATTGTGAGGCTTGCATAATGGCATTCAGAATGAGTGAACAACCACGGACCATAAAAATTTATAATCTGCTGGCCGGAACTAATGAATTTATTGGTGAAGGTGACGCATATATTCCGCCTCATACAGGTCTGCCAGCAAACAGTACCGATATTGCACCACCAGATATTCCTGCTGGCTTTGTGGCTGTTTTCAACAGTGATGAGGCATCGTGGCATCTCGTTGAAGATCATCGGGGTAAAACGGTTTATGACGTGGCTTCCGGCGACGCGTTATTTATTTCTGAACTCGGTCCGTTACCGGAAAATGTTACCTGGTTATCGCCGGGAGGGGAATATCAGAAGTGGAACGGCACAGCCTGGGTGAAGGATACGGAAGCAGAAAAACTGTTCCGGATCCGGGAGGCGGAAGAAACAAAAAACAGCCTGATGCAGGTAGCCAGTGAGCATATTGCGCCGCTTCAGGATGCTGCAGATCTGGAAATTGCAACGGAGGAAGAAATCTCGTTGCTGGAAGCATGGAAAAAGTATCGGGTATTGCTGAACCGTGTTGATACATCAACTGCACCGGATATTGAATGGCCAACAGGACCCATTATCGAATAGTGCATTACGAACTGCAGGATATTATATGGGATAATATTCTGCAGTTTATTGGGGCTGTATTTTAAAAAGGTGTTTATTTTGAGTGAGTTATCACCTTGTTCTTTCCGGTTCTTTTGGCTTGATATAACGCTTTATCGGCATTGACTAACATTTCAGATGGACTGAGATTATTCTCTTTTGAAGTAAAACAACCAATACTGACGGTTATTTTCTCAGGTCCATGCGATAATAATTTTTTCGAGCATTGCTCCTCAATGTTTTTTCTGATTCGCTCTGCAATTGATAGCAAGAGCTTTTGAGTATTACCTTTAATGATAATACCGAACTCCTCACCGCCTAAGCGCCCTAATATATCCTCTTTCCTGATGGATTTTTTTATTATTCTGGTAACCATTACTATGACTTGATCACCCATATGATGCCCCCATTTGTCATTGATGCTTTTGAAATTGTCAATATCTAACATTATTACTGAGAAATCATGGTGTTTTGATATATTCTTCAATGAGTCAATAAAGTATCTTCTATTGTATGTATTCGTTAGTGGATCATGAATTGCCATATGATTAGCATGATTTAATTTCCTGAAAACATAATACATGAGTGTTGAAATGATATAAATCATTGATATCAATTCAAGAAATTTTGTCATGTACCATGCAGGATGGGATTTATCAATAAAATACAATAAAATTAGATTATTGCATACTGACACTATACAAATAAGTATTATACACAACCATATTTTTGAGTAATTACGTATGCTGATGCATGAGCTGATAAGTAATACAAGCCAAAATACTGATATTATTTTGGTGTACACGATATTCCACGTCGACAAATGACGATTCAGCGAGTATTGTATAATATTAAGACTATATTTTATATTGTCACTACTTAGATTTTTTGCTACAAACGGAGTAATAAAAAGAATTAATATTGACAAAACAACAATTATTATGTTTCTTTTATCTTCTAAAACACTTTTATTTT
>NZ_AEJZ01000352.1:0-13852 GCF_000208525.1 Escherichia sp. TW14182 | reverse complement strand
GGCATGAACAAAGCGCACTTTGCCAACAATGTAAAAGGGAGCTTTCGCTCCCTTTCTTCACTCATCTGGTTACGATTTTCTCATTAACAGCCACAGGCTGATTAAGAAGAAACTTGCACTTGGCAACAGTGCGCCGATGATCGGCGGGATGCCGTAAACCAACGTCAGCGGGCCGAAGATCTGATCCAGTACATAGAACACAAAACCAAAGCTGATACCGGTAACCACGCGCACGCCCATCGGCACGCTACGCAGTGGACCGAAGATGAACGACAGTGCCATCAGCATCATCACCGCCACGGATAGCGGCTGGAAGATTTTGCTCCACATGTTGAGCTGATAACGTCCGGCGTCCTGACCGCTCGACTTCAGATACTTCACATAGTTGTGCAAACCGCTGATGGAGAGTGCATCCGGATCCAGCGCCACCACGCCCAGTTTGTCTGGCGTGAGGTTGGTTTTCCAGGTGCCGCTCACGGTCTGAGAACCGGTGATTTGTTTTGGATTGGTCAGGTCAGATTCATCAACCTGCGACAGACGCCAGACTTTATGTTCAGGATCAAACTTCGCGGAAGCGGCATAGCGCACAGATTGCAGACGACGATTTTCGTTAAAGGCATAAATACTAATACCCCCTAACTCTTCGTCACCTTTAACCCGCTCAATGTAAACAAAGTTGTTGCCATCTTTTGCCCATAAGCCTTGCTGGGTAGAGAGCAACGAGCCGCCGTACATCGCCTGCGCACGGTAGTTACGTGCCATCTGCTCGCCCTGCGGCGCGACCCATTCTCCGATCGCCATCGTCAGCAATACCAGCGGAATGGCGGTTTTCATTACCGACAACGCTACCTGCATACGGGTAAAACCAGAAGCCTGCATCACCACCAGTTCGCTGCGCTGCGCCAACATCCCAAGACCAAGCAACGCACCCAGCAGAGCCGCCATCGGGAAGAAGATTTGCACATCTTTCGGCACGCTCAGCAGGGTATACATTCCTGCGCCTAACGCGTCGTAACTCCCCTGCCCGGCTTTTTTCAGCTGATCGACAAATTTGATAATGCCGGAGAGCGACACCAGCATGAACAGCGTCATCATGATGGTGGTGAAAATAGTTTTACCGATATAGCGGTCAAGTACGCCAAAAGGTTGCATCACACCGCTCCTTTACGCGAAAAACTGGCGCGCAGGCGGCGAACCGGCACCGTATCCCAAAGGTTGAGAACAATCGCCAAAGCCAGATAAATCAGGTTAACGGTCCACATCCACAGCGTCGGATCCAGCTTACCTTTGCCGCCGTTCGATTTCAGGGAGGTCTGGATCAGGAAGAAAAGCAGATACAGCAGCATGGCAGGCAGCATCGACAGTACACGCCCCTGACGCGGGTTAACCACACTCAGCGGTACGACCATCAACGCCATCATAAACACGGTGAATACCAGCGTGATACGCCAGTTTAGCTCCGCACGGGCGCGATCGGTGTCGGTGTTCCACAATGTACGCATGTCCATCTGGTCGGTATCGTTCGGGTCGAGCGCCACCGCCTGGTGACCAATGATCGCCTGATAATCCTGGAAGTCCGTAATGCGGAAATCACGTAACAGTGCAGTGCCTTCGAAGCGCGTTCCCTGGTTGAGAGTGACGACCTGGGAGCCGTCGCGCAGCTGGGTTAAATGTCCGGAATCGGCCACCACCACAGAAGGACGTGCATTACCTTTTGGTCGAATTTGCGCGAGGAACACATCTTTGAAGTCGCTGCCGTCAACGCTTTCGATGAACAGCACCGAGCTGCCATTGGTCGCTTGCTGGAATTGCCCTTGCGCCAGCGCCGCCATGCCTGGGTTAGCTTTCGCTTCTGCCAGCACCTCATCCTGATGACGCGATGACCACGGCCCCGCCCACATGACGTTAACCGCCGCGACAATCGCCGTGAACACCGCGAGAACCATTGCCGCTTTCACCAGAACCGCTTTGCTCAGGCCGCAGGCATGCATTACCGTAATTTCACTTTCGGTATACAGTTTACCCAACGTCATCAGCAGCCCGAGGAACAGGCTTAATGGCAGGATAAGCTGCGCCATTTCCGGCACGCCCAACCCGAGAAGGGAGAGCACCAGGTTCGCCGGAATATCGCCGTCAACCGCTGCGCCGAGGATCCTCACTAACTTTTGACAGAAGAAGATCAAAAGCAAGATGAAGAGTATCGCCAGCTGGCTTTTGAGCGTCTCCCGCACCAGATATCTTATGATTATCACTTTAAATACGCCCGTAAAAACTCGTCTTTTGCAGGATTTTAGCTTGTTTCATGGCTTAAACGTCATTTATTCTCTTGAGTCGTCGAAATCGTCGCTAAGATAATTATACTCAACGGATTCACCTCTCAGATTTTGTTCTGACGTGCCAATGCCGTAATAACGTTAAGATTAACACGAAGTCATCGCAACAGCGGACATGAGTTACGAAAGCTTGCAATTCTATCTGTAGCCACCGCCGTTGTCTTTAAGATTCAGGAGCGTAGTGCATGGAGTTTAGTGTAAAAAGCGGTAGCCCGGAGAAACAGCGGAGTGCCTGCATCGTCGTGGGCGTCTTCGAACCACGTCGCCTTTCTCCGATTGCAGAACAGCTCGATAAGATCAGTGATGGGTACATCAGCGCCCTGCTGCGTCGGGGCGAACTGGAAGGAAAACCGGGGCAGACCCTGTTGCTGCACCATGTGCCAAATGTGCTTTCCGAGCGCATCCTCCTTATTGGCTGCGGCAAAGAACGTGAGCTGGATGAGCGTCAGTACAAGCAGGTTATTCAGAAAACCATTAACACGCTGAATGATACTGGCTCAATGGAAGCGGTCTGCTTTCTGACTGAACTGCACGTTAAAGGCCGTAACAACTACTGGAAAGTGCGTCAGGCTGTCGAGACGGCAAAAGAGACGCTCTACAGTTTCGATCAGCTGAAAACGAACAAGAGCGAACCGCGTCGTCCGCTGCGTAAAATGGTGTTCAACGTGCCGACCCGCCGTGAGCTGACCAGCGGTGAGCGCGCGATCCAGCACGGTCTGGCGATTGCCGCCGGGATCAAAGCCGCGAAAGATCTCGGCAATATGCCGCCGAATATCTGTAACGCCGCTTACCTCGCTTCACAAGCGCGCCAGTTAGCTGACAGCTACAGCAAGAATGTCATCACCCGCGTTATCGGCGAACAGCAAATGAAAGAGCTGGGGATGCACTCCTATCTGGCGGTGGGGCAGGGTTCGCAAAACGAATCGCTGATGTCGGTGATTGAGTACAAAGGCAACGCGTCGGAAGATGCGCGCCCGATTGTGCTGGTGGGTAAAGGTTTAACCTTCGACTCCGGCGGTATATCCATCAAGCCTTCAGAAGGCATGGATGAGATGAAGTACGATATGTGCGGCGCGGCGGCGGTTTACGGCGTGATGCGCATGGTTGCAGAGCTGCAACTGCCGATTAACGTTATCGGCGTACTGGCAGGCTGCGAAAACATGCCTGGCGGTCGTGCCTATCGTCCGGGCGATGTGTTAACCACTATGTCCGGTCAAACCGTAGAAGTGCTGAACACCGACGCCGAAGGCCGTCTGGTGCTGTGCGATGTATTAACTTATGTTGAACGTTTTGAGCCGGAAGCGGTAATTGATGTGGCGACGCTGACCGGTGCCTGCGTGATCGCGCTGGGTCATCACATCACCGGCCTGATGGCGAACCATAATCCGCTGGCCCATGAGCTGATTGCCGCGTCTGAGCAGTCTGGCGACCGCGCATGGCGTTTACCGCTGGGTGACGAGTACCAGGAACAACTGGAATCCAATTTTGCCGATATGGCGAACATTGGCGGACGTCCTGGCGGGGCGATTACCGCAGGTTGCTTCCTGTCGCGCTTTACCCGTAAGTACAACTGGGCGCACCTGGATATCGCGGGAACCGCCTGGCGTTCTGGTAAAGCAAAAGGCGCAACCGGTCGTCCGGTAGCGTTGCTGGCACAGTTCCTGCTGAACCGCGCCGGATTTAACGGCGAAGAGTAAGTTTGCGTTTTACCCTCACCCTAACCCTCTCCCTAAGGGAGAGGGAACCGATCGAGCGCAATAGAAATTCATTGCTCATCTTTCAGGGTGAGGAATGCAGCAATATTTAAATCCACCACAAGAAGCCCCATATATGAAAAACGCAACGTTCTACCTTCTGGACAATGACACCTCCGTCGATGGCTTAAGCGCCGTTGAGCAACTGGTGTGTGAAATTGCCGCAGAACGTTGGCGCAGCGGTAAGCGCGTGCTCATCGCCTGTGAAGATGAAAAACAGGCTTACCGGCTGGATGAAGCCCTGTGGGCGCGTCCGGCAGAAAGTTTTGTTCCGCACAATTTAGCGGGAGAAGGACCGCGCGGCGGCGCGCCGGTGGAGATCGCCTGGCCGCAAAAACGTAGCAGCAGCCCGCGCGATATATTGATTAGTCTGCGAACAAGCTTTGCAGATTTTGCCACCGCTTTCACAGAAGTGGTAGACTTCGTTCCTTATGAAGATTCTCTGAAACAACTGGCGCGCGAACGCTATAAAGCCTACCGCGTGGCTGGTTTCAACCTGAATACGGCAACCTGGAAATAATGGAAAAGACATATAACCCACAAGATATCGAACAGCCGCTTTACGAGCACTGGGAAAAGCAGGGCTACTTTAAGCCTAATGGCGATGAAAGCCAGGAAAGTTTCTGCATCATGATCCCGCCGCCGAACGTCACCGGCAGTTTGCATATGGGTCACGCCTTCCAGCAAACCATCATGGATACCATGATCCGCTATCAGCGTATGCAGGGTAAAAATACCCTGTGGCAGGTCGGTACTGACCACGCAGGGATCGCTACCCAGATGGTCGTTGAGCGCAAGATTGCCGCAGAAGAAGGTAAAACCCGTCACGACTACGGCCGCGAAGCTTTCATCGACAAAATTTGGGAATGGAAAGCGGAATCCGGCGGTACGATTACCCGTCAGATGCGCCGTCTCGGCAACTCCGTCGACTGGGAGCGTGAACGCTTCACCATGGACGAAGGCCTGTCCAATGCGGTGAAAGAAGTTTTCGTTCGTCTGTATAAAGAAGATCTGATTTACCGTGGTAAGCGCCTGGTAAACTGGGATCCGAAACTGCGCACCGCTATCTCTGACCTGGAAGTGGAAAACCGCGAATCGAAAGGTTCGATGTGGCATATCCGCTATCCGCTGGCTGACGGCGCGAAAACTGCTGATGGCAAAGATTATCTGGTCGTTGCGACTACCCGTCCGGAAACCCTGCTGGGCGACACCGGCGTGGCTGTTAACCCGGAAGATCCGCGTTACAAAGATCTGATTGGCAAATTTGTCATTCTGCCGCTGGTTAACCGTCGTATTCCGATCGTTGGTGACGAACACGCCGACATGGAAAAAGGCACCGGCTGCGTGAAGATCACTCCGGCGCACGACTTTAACGACTATGAAGTGGGTAAACGTCACGCCCTGCCGATGATCAACATCCTGACCTTTGACGGTGATATCCGTGAAAGCGCCCAGGTGTTCGATACCAAAGGCAACGAATCCGACGTTTATTCCAGCGAAATCCCGGCAGAGTTCCAGAAACTCGAGCGTTTTGCTGCGCGTAAAGCAGTCGTTGCTGCGGTTGACGCGCTCGGCCTGCTGGAAGAAATTAAACCGCACGATCTGACCGTTCCTTACGGCGACCGTGGTGGCGTGGTTATCGAACCGATGCTGACTGACCAGTGGTACGTGCGTGCCGATGTACTGGCGAAACCGGCGGTTGAAGCGGTTGAGAACGGCGATATTCAGTTCGTACCGAAGCAGTACGAAAACATGTACTTCTCCTGGATGCGCGATATTCAGGACTGGTGTATCTCTCGTCAACTGTGGTGGGGTCACCGTATCCCGGCATGGTATGACGAAGCGGGTAACGTTTATGTTGGCCGCAACGAAGACGAAGTGCGTAAAGAAAATAACCTCGGTGCGGACGTCGCGCTGCGTCAGGACGAAGACGTTCTCGACACCTGGTTCTCTTCCGCGCTGTGGACTTTCTCTACGCTCGGCTGGCCGGAAAACACCGACGCCCTGCGTCAGTTCCACCCGACCAGCGTGATGGTTTCTGGCTTCGACATCATCTTCTTCTGGATTGCCCGCATGATCATGATGACCATGCACTTCATCAAAGATGAAAATGGCAAACCGCAGGTGCCGTTCCACACTGTTTACATGACCGGTCTGATTCGTGACGACGAAGGCCAGAAGATGTCTAAATCCAAGGGTAACGTGATTGACCCGCTGGATATGGTCGACGGTATTTCGCTGCCAGAACTGCTGGAAAAACGTACCGGTAATATGATGCAGCCGCAGCTGGCGGACAAAATCCGTAAGCGCACCGAGAAGCAGTTCCCGAACGGCATTGAGCCGCACGGTACTGACGCGCTGCGCTTCACCCTGGCGGCGCTGGCTTCTACCGGTCGTGACATCAACTGGGATATGAAGCGTCTGGAAGGTTACCGTAACTTCTGTAACAAACTGTGGAACGCCAGCCGCTTTGTGCTGATGAACACAGAAGGTCAGGATTGCGGCTTCAACGGTGGCGAAATGACGCTGTCGCTGGCGGATCGCTGGATTCTGGCGGAGTTCAACCAAACCATCAAAGCGTACCGCGAAGCACTGGATAGTTTCCGCTTCGATATCGCCGCAGGCATTCTGTATGAATTCACCTGGAACCAGTTCTGTGACTGGTATCTGGAGCTGACCAAGCCGGTAATGAACGGTGGAACTGAGGCCGAATTGCGCGGTACTCGCCACACGCTGGTTACGGTACTGGAAGGTCTGCTGCGCCTCGCGCATCCGATCATTCCGTTCATCACCGAAACTATCTGGCAGCGTGTGAAAGTGCTTTGCGGCATCACCGCTGATACCATCATGCTGCAACCGTTCCCGCAGTACGATGCATCTCAGGTTGATGAAGCGGCGCTGGCCGACACCGAGTGGCTGAAACAGGCGATCGTTGCGGTACGTAACATCCGTGCAGAAATGAACATTGCTCCGGGCAAACCGCTGGAGCTGCTGCTGCGTGGTTGCAGCGCGGATGCAGAACGTCGCGTAAATGAAAACCGTGGCTTCCTGCAAACGCTGGCACGTCTGGAAAGCATCACCGTGCTGCCTGCCGATGACAAAGGTCCGGTTTCCGTTACTAAGATCGTCGACGGCGCTGAGCTGCTGATCCCGATGGCTGGACTCATCAACAAAGAAGATGAGCTGGCGCGTCTGGCAAAAGAAGTGGCGAAGATTGAAGGTGAAATCAGCCGTATCGAGAACAAGCTGGCGAACGAAGGCTTTGTCGCACGTGCACCGGAAGCGGTCATCGCGAAAGAGCGTGAGAAGCTGGAAGGTTATGCGGAAGCGAAAGCGAAGCTGATTGAACAACAGGCGGTTATTGCCGCGCTGTAATACGCACAGTGAAAACGAAGGCCGGAGAATGCTCCGGCCTTTTTATTTAGATAAACGGAACATACGGCATAATACCGCGAGATATCCACATTAACGGACCGCTATCCTGCGGTTTTTCATCATTCGCTAACGCCAGTGAATCAAGGTCACCCTGCACATGGGTATTATTGGCAATCCAGCTAATCATCCACATTTTCAGCCAAGGATAAGCCAGTCCACAGGTAATTGAAGAACCCATTAATACCGCAAACATGCGTAAAAGCACACCGAACGTGGTAACGGACGAATGAAAACGAATTGTTCCATTTGCCAGTGTCAGGTTATTCAGAAACAAACTACGTAACGTGACATAGAGATAACTGGCAAAAACAAAAATCGCAACAAAATAAAGGAAATAAGAAGCCATAATCTGTGGGTAATATTGCAATACAAGCTCACCACCAGCATCAGACCTACCCAACATGGTCATCATCATTACCTGCTGAAATACTGGCGCAATCATAATACCAATCACAATGATGAAAGGAACCATGGTTAATATTGCGAGCATACAACCTTTAATGCATTCTTTTACGTTTACCTGAACAGAAAACTTATGAATGCCAAAAGTTGCATTGTTACCCAGCAATGGCATCCATTTACTGTAGGTTATACCATTGACGACACCCAGCCCGATGGCAGAAAGCAAACTTAACGCGACTAAGTTAAAGAATAATCCTCCTATCGATGTCGTCAATTGCGCAATAAGATACAGTGCGAACCAAAACGCTAACGCCAACAAAACAGGCAGACCTAACATAACCCACCATGCACGGAGCATCGAGCAGTTAAAGCCAAAGCGAATGCCATTCAGTGAGGTCATGTTCGCCTGATATTGTAGACTCTTCACTGCCATGCAAGGAATACCGCAGCTCAAGAGAGCAAACAGGAGAAAACCAAGAACAAAGTGCTGGCCTGAAAAACAAGAAATACTGAGAAGATAAACGACAATAATAAGGAACATGCTAACGAAAATGGCACCACCAGTTCCCTTATAACTAAATGGTTGCCCATTGAGTGTCACATGTTGATAAATATAACGACGGCATTTCACCAATGCCCACGGCCCATATATTCCCAGAGTAATAATTGTCAGTAAAAAATTCACAAGACAAATAAGAAAATACTCACCACCTTTGCCTGTAAAAACAAATGAGTGACGAGAGTTATCTTTCCCGACGTTTACACCATTCATGAATCATATCCCTAAAATAAATTCCATTCATATAGATAATAATCCCAGTAAATTAATACTGGTACGCCTAGAATACGCTTTCTCAAAGAGATATATGCTTAATATTTTCTGATTTATCTTCTTCTTGCACCGCATAAGCGAGGGTGGTATTAAAGTGAGCTATAAATCATACATTTGAAATTGAGCTATGCTATGAATGTTGTCACTTCTCCCGCGCTCCGTTTGCGCAAACTTACTGCCGCCGATAATCCCGCTATCGCCAGCGTCATCCGCCAGGTATCCGCAGAATACGGTCTTACCGCTGATAAAGGCTACACCGTCGCCGATCCCAATCTCGACGAATTGTATCAAGTGTATAGTCAGCCCAGTCATGCGTATTGGGTAGTTGAATACAATGGCGAAGTGGTGGGTGGCGGCGGGATTGCGCCATTAGCAGGTAGTGAATCGGACATTTGCGAACTGCAAAAGATGTATTTTCTTCCTGCTATTCGCGGTAAAGGACTGGCGAAAAAACTGGCCTTAATGGCGATGGAGCAGGCGCGAGAAATGGGCTTCAAACGCTGCTATCTGGAAACGACCGCTTTTTTAAAAGAAGCGATTGGTTTGTATGAACATTTAGGTTTTCAACATATCGATTACGCACTTGGTTGCACGGGCCATGTCGATTGTGAAGTGCGGATGCTGCGTAAACTCTAAAAAAATGCCCGCTAGTGTGTACTAGCGGGCATTTTAATCAATTAATTAGTGACGAACACCGTCATCATCTTCGTCGACATAATCTTCATCGTCGCCATCTTCGCCGTTAGGATCTTCAAAGTAAGTGCCCCAACCGTCGTATTCAACGTCGAACTTCTCTGCCAGGTTCATCAATTGCTCAACCTGGGCGTCGATAAGATCGGCATTCAACGCGCATTCGCTGAGGATGTCACAGCAAATTACGATATCGCCATCTTCCACTTCCAACTCTTCCGGATCGGTCACTTCGTAACCGAGTTTAAACGCTTCAACCGCTGCTTTTTCCAGGGTTTCCAGATCGTCTGCGGAAAGGTGATGTTCGATGGTGTACAGCGCGTCCGGATCGCTGCCATCTTCCAGTAATTCTTCAATAATCAAACGCGTTTCTTCACGCTGTTCTTCCAGTTGTTCCGGGTTTGCCATGGCTCATTCCTCTTAATGTCCTGCCGATACTCTTATTGTCACACACCACTGACATTGCCTCCACCTTTGTGACAAAGATTTATGTTTTAGACTTGCAAATGAATAATCATCCATATAAATTGAATTTTAATTCATTACGGCGTTAGCCACAGGAGGGATCTATGTCCGGGTTTTATCATAAACATTTCCTGAAATTACTCGATTTCACGCCAGCTGAACTCAACAGCCTGCTGCAGTTAGCTGCGAAGCTGAAAGCCGATAAGAAAAACGGCAAAGAAGAAGCCAGACTCACAGGTAAAAATATCGCGCTCATCTTCGAAAAAGACTCGACCCGTACCCGATGCTCTTTCGAAGTTGCCGCATATGACCAGGGTGCTCGCGTCACTTATCTCGGCCCCAGCGGCAGCCAGATTGGCCATAAAGAGTCGATTAAAGATACCGCCCGCGTGCTTGGTCGCATGTATGACGGTATTCAGTATCGCGGCTATGGTCAGGAGATTGTCGAAACGCTGGCGGAATATGCAGGTGTGCCGGTATGGAACGGCCTGACTAATGAGTTTCATCCTACACAGCTTCTGGCGGATTTGCTGACCATGCAGGAGCATTTACCAGGTAAAGCGTTCAATGAGATGACGCTGGTTTATGCCGGAGATGCACGCAACAACATGGGTAACTCAATGCTGGAAGCTGCGGCGTTGACCGGTCTGGATTTACGCCTGGTAGCGCCACAAGCGTGCTGGCCGGAAGCTTCGCTGGTTACGGAATGCCGCGCCCTGGCACAGCAAAATGACGGGAATATAACGCTGACAGAAGATATCGCAGCAGGCGTTAAAGGTGCCGACTTTATTTACACCGATGTGTGGGTATCGATGGGGGAAGCGAAAGAGAAATGGGCAGAACGTATTGCATTACTGCGTGATTATCAGGTGAATAGCAAAATGATGCAGTTAACCGGTAATCCAGACGTCAAATTCCTGCACTGCCTGCCCGCGTTTCATGACGACCAAACGACGCTAGGTAAAAAGATGGCAGAAGAGTTTGGCCTGCACGGTGGGATGGAAGTGACGGATGAGGTCTTTGAATCTGCCGCCAGTATTGTTTTTGATCAGGCGGAAAACCGCATGCATACCATCAAAGCGGTAATGGTTGCGACGCTCGCCCAATAACGCCAGTACCGGAGGCGGCGTAACGTCGCCTCCGGCATAATCCACTTACGCCATCAGCATTTTCACAACCGCTTTGCGAACCTGGGCTGGCTCGCCCACTGCGCACAGTGGCTTGTGTACTTCACCCGGATAGAACACGACAAAGTCGCCTTCATTGAGGATAACTGTTTTCTCCTCAACACCTTCTGGCAAAAAGGCGATGTCTTTATCGGCTAACCAATCGGTATCCGGCGTGCCCGCAGGTTGTGTGCTGAAGGTCATGCCTTCCTGCCCTTTTAGCACAATCTGAATATCGAGATAGCGGGCATGGTACTCGGCGCGGCGTGCTTCATACGGCTCGGTCATATCTTCAGAGATAAGATAAAACAGACGGTTGCCTTCGATGTCGTGCTTACCTTTTGGCGTTTCTGCCGTAACGTGCGCTTTAATATACTCAATCGCCTGACGTAATTCTTCCGGCAACCATTGCTGGAGATTATGAATATTTCCGATGATCATTTTTTCATTCCCTCAATTAAAACATCGTTTCATTTCTCTTGTTATACGTAATTCCTTACTGCCATACCAGCATTTTTTGCCGCCTGATTGCGCCAGCGCATATTTTCCCCCCACATTCCCCCCTAAATTCATTTCGTTATAAATTCAAATTTGAAGCATATAAATTCACAACAATCGTTTACCTTGGAAGTTTCTTGCATTAATCGCTTGATCCCACTTTCTGGCTGAGTATAATGCCGGACAATTTGCCGGGAGGATGTATGGTTCAGTGTGTTCGACATTTTGTCTTACCGCGTCTGAAAAAAGACGCTGGCCTGCCGTTTTTCTTCCCGTTGATCACCCATTCCCAGCCCCTCAATCGAGGGGCTTTTTTTTGCCCAGGCGTCAGGAGATAAACATGGCTAATCCGCTATATCAAAAACACATCATTTCCATAAATGACCTTAGTCGCGATGACCTTAATCTGGTGCTGGCGACAGCGGCGAAACTGAAAGCAAACCCGCAACCAGAGTTGTTGAAACATAAAGTGATTGCCAGTTGCTTCTTCGAAGCATCAACCCGCACCCGCCTCTCTTTCGAAACCTCGATGCACCGCCTGGGTGCCAGCGTGGTGGGATTCTCTGACAGCGCAAACACCTCACTGGGAAAAAAAGGTGAAACGCTGGCTGATACCATCTCGGTTATCAGCACTTACGTCGATGCAATTGTGATGCGCCATCCGCAGGAAGGTGCGGCGCGCCTGGCAACCGAGTTTTCCGGCAATGTGCCGGTGCTGAACGCCGGTGATGGTTCCAACCAACATCCGACGCAAACCTTGCTGGATCTGTTCACCATTCAGGAAACCCAGGGACGTCTGGACAATCTTCGTGTCGCAATGGTCGGCGACCTGAAATATGGTCGCACCGTTCACTCCCTGACCCAGGCGCTGGCGAAATTCGACGGCAACCGTTTCTACTTCATCGCCCCGGATGCGCTGGCAATGCCGCAGTACATTCTGGACATGCTTGATGATAAAGGTATCGCCTGGAGCCTGCATAGTTCCATTGAAGAAGTGATGACGGAAGTGGACATTTTGTATATGACCCGCGTGCAAAAAGAGCGCCTGGACCCGTCCGAATACGCCAACGTAAAAGCGCAGTTTGTCCTGCGCGCCAGCGATCTTCACAACGCCAAAGCCAATATGAAAGTGCTGCATCCGCTGCCGCGTATTGATGAAATTGCGACGGATGTCGATAAAACGCCGCACGCCTGGTACTTCCAGCAAGCAGGCAATGGGATTTTCGCTCGCCAGGCGTTACTGGCACTGGTTCTGAATCGCGATCTGGTACTGTAAGGGGAAATTGAGATGACACATGATAATAAATTGCAGGTTGAAGCTATTAAACGCGGCACGGTAATTGACCATATCCCCGCCCAGATCGGTTTTAAGCTGTTGAGTCTGTTCAAGCTGACCGAAACGGATCAGCGCATCACCATCGGTCTGAACTTGCCTTCTGGCGAGATGGGCCGCAAAGATCTGATCAAAATCGAAAATACCTTTTTGAGTGAAGATCAGGTAGATCAACTGGCATTGTATGCACCGCAAGCCACGGTTAACCGTATCGACAACTATGAAGTGGTGGGTAAATCGCGCCCCAGTCTGCCGGAGCGCATCGACAATGTGCTGGTCTGCCCGAACAGCAACTGTATCAGCCATGCCGAACCGGTTTCTTCCAGCTTTGCCGTGCGAAAACGCGCCAATGACATCGCGCTCAAATGCAAATACTGTGAAAAAGAGTTTTCCCATAATGTGGTGCTGGCCAATTAATTGCGGTTGGTAATAAAAGTCTGGCTCCCTATAATGAGCCAGACTTTTTACCGCTGTAATAAAGGAGAAATCATGAGCAAAACTATCGCGACGGAAAATGCACCGGCAGCTATCGGTCCTTACGTACAGGGCGTTGATCTGGGCAATATGATCATCACCTCCGGTCAGATCCCGGTAAATCCGAAAACGGGCGAAGTACCGGCAGACGTCGCTGCACAGGCACGTCAGTCGCTGGATAACGTAAAAGCGATCGTCGAAGCCGCTGGCCTGAAAGTGGGCGACATCGTTAAAACCACCGTGTTTGTGAAAGATCTGAACGACTTCGCAACCGTTAATGCTACCTACGAAGCCTTCTTCACCGAACACAACGCCACCTTCCCGGCACGTTCTTGCGTTGAAGTTGCCCGTCTGCCGAAAGACGTGAAGATTGAGATCGAAGCGATCGCTGTTCGTCGCTAATCTTGATGGAAATCCGGGCTATCATGCCCGGATTAAATCTGATGACAAACGCAAAATTGCCTGATGCG
>NZ_AEJZ01000353.1:0-6885 GCF_000208525.1 Escherichia sp. TW14182 | reverse complement strand
CACCAGCCACAGGATGAGCAGCATCAGTAATAGAACGATGGTCACCCCCCTACTGCTCACGGACACCAGCGGATGCAGGGTGTCAAACGCCACCAGCGGTCCGATAAACCAGACCAGCAGCGCAAGCATCACCACGCCGACAATCGCCAATGCGCGGCGGGAAAACAGCAGACTGAGAAATTTTTGCATTATTGTTCAGAGCTCCATGCGATAATCAGTAATAGCAAAATACCCAGGACTGAAAACCCCTTTCCTGTACGTGATACTGAAAGAAAATAAAGAACAATCTGAATAGCCGCTGAAATAAAATAAATTAATCTTCTGATTACCTCTCTATTTCCATTTCTCTGAGGCAATGCTGTTATTGAAGGCTCCATATCCTGCATCCACTGATACTCATTCCCGGAAAAAAGCATGATAGTGACCAACCCCATAATGAATAATAACCATCCTGTTATCTTAATTATTTCTCTCATGAGGACTCCCAGACAGTCATTAATAAACCAGAGAAATGCAACCAGTTATTGATAATAAAATCGCCATAGCTGGTATCTTGCTTTATTTTTTCCAGACTAAGAGAAATACCTCGATTATAACGAGCTTCAATAATTCTTATTTGTTCTTCTGTCAGGTGAGGTAAGGATACCTGAAAGCCATCTTTGTCAGCCAATTGATAACGATGCCTTGCAGCTAATTTTATATTAAAAACATCATGTTGGAGGTAATTTTCCAACTCACGCAACTGAGAATTATCCATTTTAGTCTCATCAAGCCCGAGTGTTTTGGCTGCAGTTCGCAATTGCATACTCACCGCACCAAAAGATGTTTTTTCTGGTTTCGAAGCTATTGTGATATGTTCATCAACCCACTCAGGCCCACTCCAACTCATAGCACGAAATTCAAATGCCAACGTGTCTACAATCTGAGGATCTCCCACTACTTCAATCCAACAAACTCCAGCAAGCAAGGGAGCAGGTAAATGCCAGGCATTTGCAGCTGCATTGATCAAAAGGCTGTTATGCTTCACCCAACCATCTTTAAAATAACGCCCAAATGCTACTCCTCCCCCCCATTTTTTAGGCGCCAGTTTCCAGAATATAAATTCTGTTACTCCCCACACTGGCGAATGGTTAGACGCATTACACTCCAGCTTTTCCATTATTAATTTACTCCACCACCAGAATTTCCACCCGGCGATTCTGCGCTCGTCCGGTTTTAGTGCGGTTATCAGCCACCGGCACGGTATCCCCCTTCCCGACAACCCGGATTCGACTGGTAGAAACACCACCGGACTTCAACAGCGTAGCCACTTCCGTCGCCCTTTTTTCCGATAACTCCTGGTTAGATGGGAATTCCGCAGAATGGATCGGCTGGCTGTCAGTGTGACCAGTCACCGTCACTGCGCCCCCCACTCGCGCAATCTCGCGCGCGGCCTTATCAATCACCGGGCGGAGCGCGTCATTCACGGTTTTCTGCCCCGGCACAAACATCGTGTCGCCCCGGAAGACCACCCGACTGTGATGCTCATCTTCTTCCACCGTCAGCAGACCACGGGTGATCTCGTTCGCCAGCAAGATTTTCAGTCGCAGTTTATGCACGGGAACGGGTGGTGGCGGCAGATTTTTACCAATGGCATCGATACGCTGCTGTACGGCTTCTGTGGCGAGACTCATCCGGTAGTTGTAAAAACCAAATAAGGTCAACATCACCAGCAGGGCTATTCCGCCACTCAGCCAGACAGGCACCCGCTGCATCCGCCGAATCCGACCGCCGACGGCACCGGTGAAACCAGGCGAAAGTGTTGGTGTTACCGGATCGCGGCGCTGGATCAGTTGAGTCAGCAGTTGCTGGCGGATATCGTCCAGTTGTTTACGCCCGTCGGGGCGCACGCTGTAACGCCCCTCAAAACCCAGCCCCAGTATGTGGTAAATGATTTCCAGCACATCGCTGTGCTCCTGGAAGCTGGAGGCCAGACGACCAATTATCTGAAACAGCTTGATGCCACCTTCACTTTCGCCATGAAAGGTGATCAGCAGGCTTTTTCCAGCCCAGACCCCACGTCGCCCCCAGCTTGTATTGTTGGCGGCTTCATCCAGCGCCGTACACAAGCAATAGCGAACCGCCAGCACATGCTCGCGGCGCAGGTTTGCCTGGTCGCACAGCGTCTGATATCGGCGAACCTCCCGCTCTAGCAGGGCGCGGTAATGTTCGATAAAACCAGGGGCGAGTTCGCGGGGCATCTGCGCCAGTGCACATAACAGAGGACTTGCCGCCGCCAGCAGGGGATTAGCGGCGGCAGTGATTTCAGCCAGCTGGAGTTTCATATCCGGGCCGTCCTCAACGACCAACTTGCTCTCCTCCTTGCGAAAAGTGTCCTTTATGGCCGCGCCGTAACCGTCATTGTCGGGTGCCTTTCCCCCCCCGGTTGATGGCTGAAATGGCAGGGTATTCGCCGCCTGCGGCGTCAGGATATCGTCGGTCATTTATCACGCACTCCCCACAGAGCCATCTCCAGCCCCGGAAACTCTCCGGCAGTGTGCATGGCCATGCCTCCATAGCGGGCAATATGTTCCCAAAGCACGCCATCGCGGCGAATGTCGTAATAGATGTACCCGGACTGGAACGGAATCTGACGCGGGGGGACCGGCAGCACCTGCAAAGTCAGCCCCGGCAGGTGCGAGCGGATCAGTTCCGGCAGGCGTTCGGACGGCCCGATTTTGGTCTGGGCGGAAAAATATTGCAGCAGGGCGTCGGCAGACATCTGCGCCTTCACCGTCAGCACAAGCGCGCTGAAACCCGATAGTTCGGAAGGTTCAACCACCGCATTGAGGATGCCATAAGCCCCCTCTTCCAGCGGAATCCGCTGCGCCCCCCGGATCAGCACGGCATTCAGCAGGTACTGTACCTCGTCCACCACCGATTTCAGCCCTGCATAAGGCGTCAGGTGTTTATATTCTTTATATTCTTCCGGGCGGCGAGTTTGTGGTCGCACATAGGTCGAGAGTTCACCGGCCAGTTCGGACAGGTTACGATAGAGCACTTCCGGCGACAGCGGCGTTTTCGCCAGATGGATCAGTAATGGGCCAAAACGATTGAGAATTTGTAACAGCAGGTAATCCGACACTTCCGCCGCCTCATGGCCGTGTTTATCACTGCCCGTCAACCGTTCCGCCAGTGAATCTGCGCGCATTTTTATCAGATCGTTGATCCACGACAGCCAGGTGCATATCAGTGAACTTGCCTGGTAGTTCACCACTGGCGGGATCAAATCTTTGTCAAGCTCGATCCGGCCATCGGGATGCAGAGCCGTAATGCGCGTCAGCGGCAGGCCGATCCACGCATCCGTCACTGCTTTTTCCGGCAACAGGCGCAGGTGGCTGAGCTGCAACAATTGTGCGCCACGCCCCAGCGAGTTGGCATCGCGAATTTCATTTTCATGCACCGAAAAGCGCGCCAGCGATTCCGGGTTATTGTCGAAGCTGGTTTCCTCGCTGTTCGGCGTGCGTACCGGCACCGCCAGGCAAATCTGCTGGTTAAGATGCTCCGGCAGAATGGTCAACGGCGGCGGCAGCGGCGTATGGCCCGGCGCATTAAACGGCGTACCGTCCGCAAACACCCCGGCAGCCTCTTTCAGTACCAGTTTGCCGATGTTCAGCGCCTCACTGTCAATGCTGTATTCACTGAAGCCCCAGAAAAAGGGGGAAAGCGGCAGACTGCGGTAGTGAATAACGTGTTCCAGATAGCGTTCCTGCTGCTGAAACATCTGTGGCAGCAAAAATTGTCCTTCACTCCAGACCACCCGGTTATTCCAACTCATAATTTACTCATCCCGTTCTTTAATCACGATGGCGCTTTGCTCTATGCCAGCATCCAGTTCGACTTTTTTCTTCGGCATAAAGCGGCTGTACCAACTTTTTTCCGGTGGATCAGGAATTTTATATGTGGCTCGCCAGACCGATTTTCCCAGATTGCGGTATCCGGCGAGGATCCCCAGCGTGGTGGTTTCCTTATTGAGAGAGCGGCGCAGTTTTTTCTCCTCGCCCGGGCGCAAGATAAAGCTGTCGCGGTGCAGTAAATCATCGGCAAGAACAGCCTTGTCATTGTCCTGAAGTGACCACCAGTCCGCCGCCGTGAAGGCTGCATCATTTTTCAGTTCATAAACGCGTATCTCTATGGGCGCGGCTTTTTTCTGATTGTCAGGATTCACCTTATCGGAAGCCTTAATCACCAGATCGAGTCTTTGTGACATCAGGTCCGGCACGTCGTCGCTGTCAATGCTGCACCCGGAAAGCAGGCAGACAAAAGACAAAGCTACCGCACATAACCACCCACCGGGGTTACGCCATTTATTCACTGTAATTTCCTTTAAAATCAAATAATAAAAACCGGCCAGGCTATTTACCGGGCCGGAAAAGTACCGCTTAAATTTCTTTATTGGCCTTGAAGTCGTAGCCTGCGGTGATGGTGCCGCCGCTGCCACCTTGCTGGTTCTGCACCACGTATTCCTGCTTCACGGTGCTGAAAGAGAGTTCGACTCTCTCGCGGGAAGCTATCTCGCCCTCCTTGCTACCACTGGGGGAAACCACAGCCACAATCAGGTCAGTAAAGGTGTACTTGAGGTATTCCAGTGGATTGCCGCCTGCTTTACGCATGACAAGGATGGACTTCGGAATATGCTTACCGGAGGCGCAGTATTTGAACAGATTCGGGCTGGCGCGATCGATGTAATGTTCAAACTCCAGGTTAGTCACGGAGACTTTACCGGATCCCAGACCGCTGCCTGCGTGCATGGTGGACTCCTGATGGATATTCCAGCGCCAGCTCAGTACCTCAATTTCATTTTTATGTTTGTCATCCATTGACTCGCCATCAATGCCGTCAATTTTCAGAAAAATGTCATAAGCCATTTTCATTTCCTTATTAAGAATTACTTAAAAATAATCTCTGATTTATCTGTACATCTGGATACAGGTAAATCATTGCCGTACAGAACCCCCTCTCCTTAATTTCAGAAGAACAGAAGGCTGTATAATTTCCGGTAATGAGATACCGGCATATAATTAATTCATAAACTGAATGGATTATATTTATTTACATATCACAGATACCGGTGACTCTCCTTGTTCCCGCTGACCCGGCAGAGAAGATGCCTGACACCGTGTCGCCGATGCAGGTACTGGTTGTGATAACCAAACCTGTCCGTGGTTATAAATACAGGAAACCCAGTAACGTTCACTATCCTGATTACTGTTCATTGTGGTATCCCATATTTGCCTGGTTTCACCCTTTATTTTCTCTGTCTCTGGTTTTAGATCTACCCGGTTTTCAGGTTTTCCCTGCGACATCCCTACGCCGTCCAGCCACAGACGGGGTTCATAGCGGGAAGATTCCTGCCACGATGTAGGTACATCCGACTCCAGTACTGTCGTTGAGGATTTTATATTGATAAACACGGGACAACTGACTTCCCACGCTGCAACATATTGTGGATAAAACAATATATAACCCAATAACAGAGAAAAAATAAAACGCGTCTCCATAGCATCTATTCTCTACTCAATAACATAAAAAGCTTCCGCATTATTACTGGCATCAGGATAGGATCCATCACTGCGCATTCCGCCTTTTCTGGAGATTTTGCGCGCCGATACATTCGAGGCTTTACCTGTCCACTGGTCCATAACATAAATATACGAATCATCTTGTTCGAGATAGAAAGCAGCATGTTTATGAGCATCTTCCCTCGGTGGATATTTCCCATTCACAAAAGTCGCGATTGCTGTTCCTCTGCGGATCGATTTATCTCCGAAAACTTTCCGCCCCTGCTTCCACGTTCCGGTATGCCCTACATGTGCATATACCTGAACTAAGAACACACATTCCTTTCTGTCTCCTGCTCCCGCCATTCCCACCATTTCAGTGCCCTGCAATGAATCTACCAGGCCATAAACATATGCCATATCTCCCCCTGAGTATTATCTGACATCATTCATTAAAATATTCATAAAAATCAGGCGGTACCCTGTTTTACTGACGGCAGTTTTGTGACCAGACGCAGCGACCCCGTTAATCCTTCAAGCTGGAAATGCGGGCGCAGGAAGAATTTGGCATCGTAATAACCCGGATTACCTTCCACTTCTTCCACCACCACTTCAGCAGCTGCCAGCGGCCGACGAGCTTTGGTTTCCTGTGAGGAGTTCACCGGATCGGCATCAACGTAGTTCATGATCCACTCATTGAGCCAGCGTTGCATATCTTCACGTTCTTTGAACGAGCCGATCTTGTCGCGCACGATGCACTTGAGGAAGTGCGCAAACCTTGAACAAGCGAACAGATATGGCAACCGGGCTGAGAGATTAGCGTTGGCCGTGGCGTCCGGGTCGTAATATTCCTGAGGTTTTTGCAGCGACTGTGCGCCAATAAAGGCGGCGTAATCGGAGTTTTTGCGGTGGATCAGCGGGATAAAGCCATTTTTCGCCAGTTCCGCTTCACGGCGGTCAGAGATGGCGATTTCCGTCGGGCATTTCATGTCCACGCCGCCGTCATCGGTCGGGAAGGTATGACAGGGCAGATTTTCTACCGCCCCACCAGATTCCACACCACGGATCAACGTACACCAACCGTAATGTTTGAAAGAACGGTTGATATTTACCCCCATTGCATAGGCGGCATTACTCCAGACATATTTGCTGTGATCTGCGCCATCCGCATCTTCTTCAAAATCAAACTCATCGACAGGGTTTGTTTTCGCGCCATAAGGCAAACGGGAGAGAAAACGCGGCATCGTCAGGCCAATGTAACGAGAATCCTCGCTTTTACGCAGTGAGTTCCACGGTGCATATTCGAGGTTCTGGGTGAACCGCCCCGGGAATCCTGGAGACTAAA
>NZ_AEJZ01000354.1:0-4270 GCF_000208525.1 Escherichia sp. TW14182 | reverse complement strand
TTGATGATAGCCACACTGGCTGCCGCCAGCGTGCTGCTTGCCGTTGCAAATCAGGCACAGGCTGGCGCGACACTCGATGCTGTAAAGAAAAAAGGTTTTGTGCAATGCGGGATCAGTGACGGATTGCCTGGATTCTCTTATGCCGATGCAGATGGCAAGTTTTCTGGTATTGATGTTGATGTTTGTCGTGGCGTTGCCGCCGCTGTATTTGGCGACGACACAAAAGTGAAATACACCCCGCTCACCGCAAAAGAACGTTTCACTGCATTGCAATCCGGCGAAGTGGATTTACTCTCCCGTAATACAACCTGGACTTCATCTCGTGACGCAGGTATGGGAATGGCATTTACTGGTGTCACTTATTACGATGGCATTGGTTTCCTGACGCACGATAAAGCGGGGCTAAAAAGCGCGAAAGAGCTGGACGGTGCAACGGTCTGTATTCAGGCTGGTACAGACACCGAGCTCAACGTCGCCGATTACTTCAAGGCGAACAAAATGAAGTACACGCCCGTGACCTTCGATCGCTCTGACGAATCCGCGAAGGCACTGGAATCTGGTCGCTGCGATACGCTGGCCTCGGATCAGTCACAACTGTATGCATTGCGAATCAAATTAAGCACTCCAGCCGAATGGATCGTGCTGCCAGAAGTTATCTCTAAAGAACCGCTTGGGCCGGTAGTCCGCCGTGGCGATGACGAATGGTTCTCGATTGTACGCTGGACGCTTTTCGCCATGCTGAATGCTGAAGAGATGGGCATCAATTCCCAGAACGTCGATGAAAAAGCGGCGAATCCGGCAACGCCTGATATGGCGCATCTACTGGGTAAAGAGGGCGATTACGGCAAGGATCTGAAGCTGGATAATAAATGGGCTTACAACATCATCAAACAGGTGGGTAACTACTCGGAAATTTTTGAGCGTAACGTAGGTTCAGAAAGCCCGCTGAAAATTAAACGTGGGCAAAATAATCTCTGGAATAACGGCGGTATTCAGTATGCGCCGCCCGTGCGTTAAGTCGATATGAGGTAACGAGCGTCGCCACGGCGGCGCTCTCTTTAGCGTTATGGTTTCCGAGGTTCCTATGTCTCATCGCCGCACAACCGTTAAAGGTTCACTTTCATTTGCCAATCCTACAGTGCGCGCCTGGCTTTTCCAGATCCTTGCCGTTGTCGCCGTCGTCGGTATTGTAGGCTGGCTATTCCATAACACCGTAACGAATCTCAGTAATCGCGGCATTACTTCAGGTTTTGCCTTCCTGGATCGCGGCGCTGGCTTCGGTATCGTCCAGCATTTGATCGATTACCAGCAGGGCGATACCTACGGACGCGTTTTTATTGTTGGCTTACTCAACACGTTACTGGTTTCAGCATTGTGTATTGTGTTCGCTTCTGTTCTGGGCTTCTTTATCGGTCTGGCGAGACTTTCGGATAACTGGCTGCTACGAAAGCTTTCCACAATTTATATTGAGATCTTCCGTAATATTCCGCCGCTGCTGCAAATCTTCTTCTGGTATTTTGCCGTGTTGCGCAATTTACCCGGACCACGCCAGGCGGTGAGTGCGTTAGATCTGATCTTTTTGAGCAATCGTGGGCTTTATATTCCGTCACCGCAGCTGGGAGATGGGTTTCTTGCATTTATCCTGGCTGTTGTTATGGCTATAGCCCTTTCTGTTAGGCTATTCCGCTTTAATAAAACACACCAGATAAAGACCGGACAACTGCGCCGAACCTGGCCTGTCGCCGTTGGGTTGATCATTGGTTTGCCTTTACTGGCACACTGGCTTTTCGGTGCAGCAGTGCACTGGAATATCCCTGCGCTACAAGGGTTTAACTTCCGTGGCGGTATGGTTCTCATACCCGAACTGGCAGCCTTAACGCTGGCTCTTTCAGTTTATACCTCTGCATTTATCGCTGAGATTATCCGCGCCGGGATTCAGGCAGTGCCTTATGGTCAACATGAAGCTGCCCGCTCGCTGGGATTACCCAACCCGGTTACGCTACGCCAGGTGATTATTCCCCAGGCGCTGCGGGTGATTATTCCACCACTTACCAGCCAGTATCTCAACATCGTCAAAAACTCCTCTCTTGCCGCCGCTATTGGCTATCCGGATATGGTTTCGCTGTTTGCTGGCACCGTGCTGAACCAGACGGGGCAAGCCATCGAAACGATAGCCATGACCATGTCGGTATATCTGATTATCAGCCTGACTATCTCGCTGCTGATGAATATCTATAACCGCCGCATCGCGATCGTTGAACGCTAAGGAGTCATGATGACAAAAGTATTACTGGCTCATCCCCCGCGCCCGGCGAGCCATAACTCAAGCCGCGCTATGGTGTGGGTGCGAAAAAATCTGTTCTCCAGCTGGGGCAATAGCCTGCTGACTATTGGCTGCTTGTGGTTGATGTGGGAATTGATTCCACCGTTGCTGAACTGGGCATTTTTGCAGGCTAACTGGGTTGGCTCAACGCGTGCCGACTGCACAAAAGCCGGTGCCTGTTGGGTTTTCATCCACGAACGATTTGGTCAATTTATGTATGGGCTTTACCCACACGACCAACGCTGGCGAATTAATCTGGCATTACTGATTGGCCTGGTTTCGATTGCGCCGATGTTCTGGAAAATATTCCCACATCGCGGTCGCTATATTGCGGTCTGGGCGGTGATTTATCCACTTATCGTCTGGTGGCTGATGTATGGCGGTTTTCTTGGTCTTGAGCGGGTTGAAACCCGGCAATGGGGCGGGCTGACGCTAACTTTAATTATTGCATCAGTTGGAATTGCGGGGGCGCTACCGTGGGGGATCTTACTGGCGTTAGGCCGCCGCTCCCATATGCCGATTGTGCGTATCTTATCGGTCATTTTTATCGAGTTCTGGCGCGGCGTACCGCTAATCACCGTCTTGTTTATGTCTTCGGTCATGCTGCCGCTGTTTATGGCAGAAGGCACCAGTATCGACAAACTGATCCGCGCACTGGTTGGAGTGATCCTGTTTCAGTCAGCATATGTTGCGGAAGTCGTGCGAGGCGGATTACAGGCACTGCCTAAAGGGCAATATGAAGCGGCGGAATCACTGGCGTTGGGTTATTGGAAAACCCAGGGACTGGTTATTCTGCCACAGGCGTTGAAGCTGGTAATTTCTGGGCTGGTAAATACCATCATCGCACTCTTCAAAGATACCAGCCTGGTGATCATCATCGGGTTGTTCGATCTTTTCAGTAGCGTTCAGCAGGCAACCGTTGATCCCGCCTGGTTGGGTATGTCGACGGAAGGGTATGTTTTCGCCGCGCTGATCTACTGGATCTTCTGTTTCAGCATGTCACGTTATAGCCAGCATCTGGAAAAACGTTTTAACACCGGGCGTACACCGCATTGAGGACACTATGAGCCAAATTTTACTGCAACCTGCTAACGCGATGATTACGCTTGAAAATGTTAACAAGTGGTATGGGCAATTCCATGTACTGAAAAATATAAATTTAACCGTGCAACCGGGAGAACGAATCGTTCTGTGTGGCCCATCTGGTTCCGGGAAATCGACAACCATTCGTTGTATTAATCATCTGGAAGAACATCAACAGGGACGGATCGTGGTGGATGGGATCGAACTTAACGAAGATATCCGCAATATTGAGCGTGTCAGACAGGAAGTGGGAATGGTCTTTCAGCATTTTAATCTTTTCCCACATCTGACCGTTTTACAGAACTGTACCCTTGCACCTATTTGGGTACGTAAGATGCCAAAGAAAGAGGCTGAAGCTCTGGCGATGCATTACCTTGAGCGGGTGAGAATTGCCGAACATGCACAGAAGTTTCCCGGACAGATCTCCGGTGGTCAGCAGCAACGCGTTGCTATAGCACGTTCACTTTGTATGAAGCCCAAGATTATGCTGTTTGATGAACCTACATCGGCGCTCGATCCGGAGATGGTGAAAGAAGTGCTGGATACGATGATTGGGCTGGCGCAGTCGGGAATGACAATGTTGTGCGTAACGCATGAGATGGGGTTTGCACGAACCGTCGCTGACCGGGTGATTTTTATGGATCGTGGGGAAATAGTGGAGCAAGCTGCACCTGATGAGTTTTTTGCGCATCCTAAGTCAGAGCGTACGAGGGCATTTTTATCGCAGGTAATCCATTAAGTTGCGTTTCCTGGACTGAAAAGGTGAATCCAACTTTTTTTTCGCACAATGCAAAAAGGCCATCCTTTCGGATGGCCTTTCGCCTGATTTGATGTCTGGCAGTTTATGGCGGGCGTCCTGCCCGC
>NZ_AEJZ01000355.1:0-815 GCF_000208525.1 Escherichia sp. TW14182 | reverse complement strand
TGCCTGTCTCGTTTTCTGGGGATTCCTCAGGTCAGGAGGGCGGCATGAGGCGACAGCGACGAAGTTTCACCGACATCATCTGCGAAAACTGCAAATACCTTCCAACGAAACGCTCCAGAAATAAACGCAAGCCAATCCCAAAAGAATCTGACGTAAAAACCTTCAATTACACAGCTCACCTGTGGGATATCCGGTGGCTAAGATATCGTGCGAGGAAATGACAATGGATTATTCACAGTTAAGTGATTTTGAAATTAACAGAATGGTAGGAGACATAATTTTTAAAGGCCTTTGGGCAAGTAAACCGGAAACATCAGGGAATAACACCAACAAATGGTATTACGGAAATGCTGGTACAACTTTTGAGCCATTAAATCATTTGCCTGACTACTGCAATGATCCGAGCGCTTCATGGCCGATTATTGAGAAATACAGGATTTCTATCTTAGACCAGTTAACTGAATGGTGTGTGGATGCAAAAGGCGTAAGCCCAATATTTGATACCAGACCTCTCCGCGCCGCCATGATTGTCTTTCTCCTGATGCAGGAGGCCAATAATGCTTAGCCCATCTCAATCCCTTCAATACCTGAAAGGAAGCATAGAGCGGGCTTCAATGTGCACAGAGTGGATTCTATCTAGGTTTAGCGCATACAGAAGATTGCCGGTAAAGGGCATGCCAAGCAAGTCGATGCTGCATATGCAAAAGAATACGCGCTGGAAGGTATGGCGAGAACACAGGTTATCTGGCTGAAAGAGGGGTTATTAAGGCGTGAATACCTACAGCATCACATTACCCTGGCCTCCGAGCAATAAT
>NZ_AEJZ01000356.1:0-3165 GCF_000208525.1 Escherichia sp. TW14182 | reverse complement strand
TCCCGCCCTTGCGGGTGTGTGGTATGATTTCTCATAGCTACCTCGATACTTTCGCTATCGTTGGTGGTTAGAAGCCCCGTTACTGCTCCAACAGTGCGGGGTTTCGTCATTTTATGACTGATAAAAATCAAGTGTCGGACACATGTTATTTTATCGGTGTGGGACACGTCAAGCATTGCATTAAACTTTTTTCTCGCTATCATTGTCGGACACCAAACCAATCGGAAATCAGAAATGGCAACGAAATCAGTAAATGCAAAATCGAAAAGAATAGATGCACGTGTCCCACTCCATATCGTTGATGCCATGGATAAGGTCAAAGAAGACGGCGAAAGTACAGGGCAGTTTGTAACAGCCGCATTAGAAGGCGAGATCAAACGCCGCCAGCGTCGCAAGGCCAAAGAGCAGGAGTAACCATCACCAGCGCCGTGGTGCGGTGAACTGTGGCGCACAGGGTTACAGGTATCTACGATGACTGACAAATCATTAAAGAAATTATCTTCATTCAAGAAAAAACAACGCAAAAATGCGGTAAGCGAACAAGAACAGGAGAGATTCGCACCATGTGCGTTTGTCCTTGAAAAGTTCCTTAAAGAGTACAGGCGCACAAAAATGGGATCGCATACCTGGAAAACATCGCAGCATGGCGATGTTAAAGAGCAAGAATAGCCCACCAGCAAGCCAGCACACTCACCATAGTGACCCTCGGTTAAACCTAGAGTCATTGGTGCAAACCTGACAGATTGCCCACCAGCCAGCAAATCGCTATGATGTTCGGGCTTATGTTTAGTGTTTTCCCATTGGCGACCGCCCCCGGTCGCCTTTGTTTTATGTGTCATATACTCCCCTTTACGCTGCCTTGCCTGAATTAATGCGATCCCGGCTTTTAACCCATTCCATAACCTCGGACAGCAGCCAACCTACAGAACGACCGCCCAGATTAAGACGTGACGGAAAGCATCCTTTTTTCTCCAGTTCATAGCGTGTAGTGCGGCACACTCCTGTTAACTTACGACATTCATCCTCACGGATTACGCGATCTGATAGTGATTGAAATTGTGTATTTTGATTCATAAAAAAACGTCCTCGAACGTTGCCGAACGAGGACGATTCTAGGCGGTGGTAAAACGCCGTTTGTGTGATATCACACTACCAGCACGTGATATCACTTTTTGCGTTTTTGTTGAGATTCACGCCCCAAATACTTTTGCCATGTCTGCCAATGTGTTTTGGGAAATTCTATCCCTCTGGATGCAGCTATAGAATCAATTAAATCTGCTATTTTAGGTAATGATTCCGTGTCTAGGTCTACATCACCCATTTCTGGAATAAGTTTAATTAAAGAGTAAATAACCTCATTCCTTTTTGCTGCTCTTTTGGGGTTATCTTCTGTAAGATTACGAAAACTACCTTCATCTTTTACATTATTTAAATCATCTGCCATCACACATAAATAATCAACATCTATATCAAATGGCTTGAGATTTTCCCCTTCTGGAGTTATTTCTAATCCACCGCCAAGTCTATCAGGGTAAAAATATAATGTTGGTGAGCTTATGATGTTATTATGTTTAAACTCAATATCAGAGAACGCCTTTTTGTTTACATAGAAAAAACCAGCAATAAAATTTGCTATATATAATCTATCATCTATTTTCTTCTCTAAATTAATTGTTTTGCCGTCCTGGAATATTAGTCCATTCCGTTTATTATCTTTAAATCCCTCAAGAAAATAAACCTCACAGTTCCCAACACTATGCTCAGGAATAAATACAGAAATATCAATGGCACCTGTACTAGCGAAATGATAGAGATCCCTTATTGTACATCCTAACTTTTCTGCCGCTTCAGGTAACGGATAATAGAGTCTTTTAGGTAATTTCATTTAGCCACCTTCAGCATAACAATATTTTCATGATTTCCAGCCAGCACATCGAGACGCTCAACCCACAGATTCAACGCGTCCCGCTTTGCCTGTAAATAGCGTGAATGGTTATAGGTTTTTTGCTGACCGGGCATCTGATGCGCTGTGATGTGCTCCACGATATGCGGATCGACACCTAAATCGTTCAGCATCGTTGTAAACGTGTGGCGAAAGTCATGCAGTGTCCAGTGTTCCTGGTTAAGCCGCTTATGCGCATTTCGCCCATATTGCGCTACCGTGGTATCTTTTTTCAGTTCTCCGAGCAATAACCCTGTATGCCGGTTCTGATCCACCAGCTTCTGAATGAACGGCAAAATGCCATCGGGGATTGGCCTGAATATCGTCACCTTCGTTTTGCTGTGCTCTTTTGGCACTGTCCACAACATTTCTTTCAGATCCCATTCTTTGATCTCTGAAAGTCTGACCTCTGCCGTTCTGCACCCGAACACAATCAGCAAGCGCATTAACGCGCTGTAGTAAGGCGCGAATACATCACCATCAATAGCGCGTAAAATTTCCTTTAATTCGCTGTTACTGTGCACCCTCTCGCGAATTTCTGCTCTCTTACCCACATCGCTGACGATCAAATCGTCCAGGGCATTACTGAACGCGTAGCGCCTCCTGCGGCAGAACTTTAGCGCCTGTTTGCAGGTTTGCATGACGTGGCCCGCTGCTACTGGTGCTTTTTTTCGTACACGGTCAAAACATGCGATCCACTGCCTTGTATCGCATTTATCAAGAGGAATTGCCCCTATATGGCAAATGATGTGCTTATCCATACGTTGCACCAGCTTTATGTAGTCTTTGCGGTTATCCTTCGCATATTCATCCAGCCAGTAGTTAATCGCCTCCTTCACCGTAACGGGTTTTAGCGCTTCCTGTACTGTGGCGCACAACTCATAACGGGGGTTTTTACCCTCAGCCAGCCATGCCCGGCACTGTGTGCGTTTTTCCCTTGCAGCTTTCAGCGACAATTCCGGATAAGCCCCCAACTTTAGCCGCTCAGCGGCAACCTCACGGCCTCCCGTTCGGTACCGGAAATACCAGGTTAATTTGCCGCCCTTTGAGTGTTTAATCTCCAGCCCACCCCCGTCGGAGTAAAAACGCTCTTTTTCTGCCTGGACAGCCGCCAATTTTTTTAACGTCGAATCGCTCAGTTTGTTTAGTGCTTTTCCCACTATCAGATCCTCTTTTCAGTCCTCCAGCCTCAAAAAACTGACCACACAACTGACCACACATTT
>NZ_AEJZ01000357.1:0-568 GCF_000208525.1 Escherichia sp. TW14182 | reverse complement strand
ATTATCGGCACCATTTAAATCAATAAGTTACACATCATTAGTGCCTTCCTTATTTTTTGACTGGGACAAATTTGGGACCGATGGGTTCAGAATCGAGTCTATTTGCCGTGCGTGTTCGGTAAGGTGATTAGGCGCGAGGTGAGCATATCGACGAACCATTTCGATAGACTCCCAGCCACCCATTTCCTGTAACACTGACAACGGGACTCCGGCTTGAACCAGCCAACTTGCCCAGGTGTGTCTCAAGTCGTGAAATCTGAAATCATCAATACCAGCTCGTCTCAGAGCCGCTTTCCAGGCTGTGTTTGCGTCATACCGCATCTTCCTTACTGTTGGCGCTTTCGTTCCGTCTGGTTTGGTACAGCTTTCCTTATAAACAAATACCCAACGGTGATGATTCCCTATTTGTTTTTTCAATACGCGACATGCAGTATCATTCAGCGCAACGCCAATTGCGCGGTTTGATTTACTCTCTTCCGGGTTTATCCATGCCACCCGGCGCTGCATGTCTATTTGTTGCCATTCAAGGTTGATGATGTTTGTAGTGGCATAGTGAATTTGGCCACCT
>NZ_AEJZ01000358.1:0-2542 GCF_000208525.1 Escherichia sp. TW14182 | reverse complement strand
TACTATTTCCCTCCCACATAATCTGCATTTATCTATATATAATTCTTCAATAATTTAATATTATTCTTTCATCCCATCAAAGCACTGGTCGGGAAGGACAATCGGATCGTTCTTCCATCTCGTTGGCCATATTACGTTGAGATATGCGGCGGATCGCCTCAGAAGCAACAAATAGCGCACGCATTGAAAGTGCCATAAGTTCAAGGCGAGTCATACCATGAAAAGCATATCGACTTTCTACATAATTTGGAAAATTTGCGCATGCCTGGAACAACCGCTCATCATTGCGTGTAGGTTTAATCTTAATTAATTCAGCGGCTAGTTTGGGTAGATGATGTGACAATTTTTTTAGTTGGTCACCAGTCCATCCTAAGTGAGTTAGTGAAGCTTTAATTGATAATTCAGCCATCAAACATGCCGTTTGAACAGCAGCATCAGGATCTGTTCCAGATAGAATACGGGGGGTCGCCACAGCGGATGACCGCGCATTACATAAAAGTTCTTTTGCCGGAGATCCCATGTTGATAAGATCATCAACGCCATATCCAAAGTCCCAAAGATCACAGACGCCATAAAAAGCCCTCCAACCTTGCTCTGGGTAATTCTGAAAAATAAATTCTAATTCGCTTTGCGAGATATCAATACATTTGAGGGGATCAATACTAAAAGAACCATAAGCGACATTAATGTGCACAGGGTACATCACATCACGCAGAGCACCCCCACCAACCATTACTGATGGAATAGAAAAATCGCCTTTTGGGTAAAGATATTCATAAATCCCCATCACAGGCTCCCATATCCCCTTATCCAGTATATCGCCAGTGATATTTTTTTCTTTCATCCATTCGATTACAACACAAAATGGTCGAGCATGAAGTGCGACATCAGCGGCTATCAACTTGTCGTCAATTTTATGTACAAAATCTTTAGTTATGATATGCATTGATTGCTCCACTAAAAATAATCTGCATAAATCATACAACTAAGTCTCCTGAAAGACTTATGACTATTTAGTCAAATACCTGTACCAGTCTAAAAACAAGAACTATATTAGTTTAATAATTTTCAAAATTGTCAATCAAGAGACGACATTTGCCAAAGTATATAAACTGGCTGATGCAAAACACCCTCCCCAGTCAGGTGTTGCTCCAGTCATGGCTTACCCGCAACGGCATAGATCGTAAGCTCTCTTATCTCTATGTCCAGAATGGCTGGCTCAGGCGAATCGCTCACGGCGTATACTGCCGGACGGGTCGTGAACCGGATTGGTGGATGCAGTTTACTGCCTGCAATCGCAGTGGGAAAGGCCAGTTCGGGTGGCGGGGCTAACCAGCCTTGCGCTTCAGGGCTATGCGCACTATACCGAACTGGGGAAATCGCAGGTCTGGCTCGCGCTCCCGGCTTACGTCAAGCTACCGGGATGTTTTGCTGCCTTCGACCAATCTACGACGTTTGTCACAGTGTATACCTCTGGCCTCACCGTCGATATAACACCATTCACGACAAAACTGAATGTCGGCGACCGGCAGTTAGCGGGCAGTGTCCCGGAACTGGCCGCGTATGAGATCGCCTACGGTGTTCCTTCGTTGATCTCGTTCGAACATGCCGATGCTCTGTTTCAGGGAATGAATCTTCTCAGCCCGCGTAAATTACAAACACTACTCTGCGCCAGCCATTCGGTAAAACCAACCGGGTGATGCTTTACCTTGCCCGGCGTAATGGGCACCCTTATTTTCAGTATCTTGATCAAAGCGGTATAGAAACAGGTACAGGAAAGCGGCAAATCATACCCGGCGGCTGGCTGGAGCCGGATTATCAAATTACTGTTCCACGCACATTTAAACCGGAAGGAATTGAAGATGGATCTGCGTGATAGTTATGACCGACAGGTTAAACTGCTGATGGCTGCTCTGCCGCATGTGGCGAAGGAGTCCTGTTTCGCGTTGAAAGGCGGCACTGCAATCAATTTGTTTGTGCAGGATTTTCCCCGTTTGTCGGTGGATATCGATCTGGCGTATAAGACTTTTGCTGATCGCGATACCGATTTGACGGCTATTAACGATGCTTTGAAGAGAATTACTGCATCGCTGAACAGTAAACCGGGGATTACCGCGATTCGACAGGAAAATAAAGCAAATGAAAAGCGCATCATTGTGAATACCGCTGATGCACAGATAAAGATCGAGGTTAGTCCTGTCTGGCGTGGGCTGTTGTCGAGGTGGGAATGTTTTTCACGCCGCTATGTGTGCAGTTCCACCTACTATATGTGAACCTCAGACCGTTATGTGTGGATCAGACTCCACACATAACGGTCTGAGGTAAGCGTTCCCGACAGCTAATATTTATTATTTTAGCGCAAAAATATCATTCCCTCACTTTCCCATTATCATCAAACAATGTATCCCATTGTTGAATATCAACATCGTCTAATACCAGACAGTCTCTGGTCATTTTTTTTAATTCCGCAATTTTCTTACTATCAGCAAACGGAACAAAAGATACGTAATCTCTCTTATATGTCTCATCCCTGATTTTTACT
>NZ_AEJZ01000359.1:0-3051 GCF_000208525.1 Escherichia sp. TW14182 | reverse complement strand
AAGGATGAGCGCCAGCACGCCAATAATACGTAACGAAACGGCAAAATAATCAATGTATTCGTCGCTGGCCTGATGACGCCACGCAAACCAACAGCCACCGACAATGATGACGGGGATGGTGTAAGCCATCACGCCAAAAATGAAGAACAGGGTATCGGCCAGCCACGCACCAGGAGCCCCACCTAAATTATGGATAGGCTCATGCCAGGCCGTTTGCGACCAGCTAGGATCCGAAGGGTTAAAACTCAATAAAGCTGCCATCAACCAGACGGCAAACAGGACAATAAGAATCAGCAACGCCTCCAGAAGTCGGCGCCCGCTGCTTAACTTTGTCAATGTGACTTCTTTGTCTTCAGTGTATTCCTGGCTCAAGAAAGGCTCTCCAGGTTACAGGCTTTTCCTGCCCGATGCTAAAACGGACAACAGTACCAGGTTACCCCAGTACTGTTGCTGTATGGATTAACAGGAGTGTAATCAAAATACGCCGATTTTGCACCTGTTCCGTGTTAGCGCGTCTTAATAACCAGACGATTACTCTGCTTGACTTCTTCCATAACAACGTATGTCCGTGTGTCATTGACGCCAGGCAGACGCAGCAGAGTTTCTCCCAGCAGCTTACGGTAAGCTGACATATCCGGCACGCGTGTTTTCAACAGGTAGTCGAAATCACCAGATACTAAATGACACTCCTGAATTTCTTCAAGTTTTTGTACAGCGGTATTGAATTGTTCAAACACATCCGGAGCACCACGATTCAGAGTAATCTCAACGAATACCAGAAGTGATGCATCCAGATAATGCGGGTTCAGCAGTGCCGTATAGCCCTGGATAAACCCTTGTCTTTCCAGCCGACGCACACGCTCAAGGCACGGCGTTGGGGAAAGTCCCACACGTTTAGAAAGCTCGACGTTAGAAATACGCCCATCCTTTTGCAACTCATTAAGAATGTTACGATCGATACGGTCGAGATCTTTGCCAGGGCGCTTCTTGCTATCTACCATTATTATTGTCTCTCTGTATTCCTTCCCTACTCCTGTCTGACCCTGAAAACATCACTGTTCAGAGTCGCTACCCGTCACGATAGACCGAAATCATTAAGATTCACGGCGCGCAATGCCTGGGTCTACGGTGAGAAGACCGTTGCCTGGAGGCTGCTATCGACATCACGAATGGCGTCTGTCCACGCCATGCGTAGATTTCACTAGCACGGTAAACATGGTATTTACATGCATGATTATGCGCATATAAGAATACTGTTTTTTTCTTCCTCGAATGTTTTCGCAAAACACCAGGTGATTGTCAAAGCAAAACATCGTTTTTTAGTACAACATGCCAGTTATTCATTAACAGTCGCGTTTAATCATCATTTAATCGGCTTATAAACCGGAAAAATTAAGTAGCAGGCGTGATAATGACAGAAGAATTTGACATGCTTATCGCTTCTGACGATTGCACAAATCGTTAACAAAATCGTCATACTCTTTTTTTACGTCTGTAAATTCCCTACAATCCTGCCCATTGTCTGCCAACAACTATGGGGATCTCATGGGCACGACCAAACACAGTAAACTGCTTATCCTGGGTTCAGGCCCGGCGGGCTATACCGCTGCTGTCTACGCGGCGCGCGCCAACCTGCAACCCGTGCTGATTACCGGCATGGAAAAAGGCGGCCAACTGACCACCACCACGGAAGTGGAAAACTGGCCAGGCGATCCAAACGATCTGACCGGTCCGTTATTAATGGAACGCATGCATGAACATGCCACCAAATTTGAAACTGAAATCATCTTTGATCACATCAACAAAGTGGATTTGCAGAATCGTCCGTTCCGTCTGTCTGGCGACAGCAGCGAGTACACCTGCGATGCGCTGATTATTGCTACCGGAGCTTCTGCTCGCTATCTCGGCCTGCCCTCTGAAGAAGCCTTTAAAGGACGTGGGGTTTCTGCCTGTGCGACCTGCGATGGATTCTTCTACCGTAATCAGAAGGTTGCGGTTATCGGAGGCGGTAATACCGCTGTTGAAGAGGCATTGTATCTCTCTAACATTGCTTCTGAAGTACACCTGATTCACCGCCGCGATACTTTCCGCGCAGAAAAAATTCTGATTAAGCGTCTGATGGATAAAGTGGAGAACGGCAACATCATTCTGCACACCAACCGTACGCTGGAAGAAGTGACCGGCGATCAGATGGGTGTCACTGGCGTTCGTCTTCGTGATACGCAAAACAGCGATAACATCGAGTCACTCGACGTTGCCGGTCTGTTTGTTGCCATCGGTCACAGCCCGAATACTGCCATTTTCGAAGGGCAACTGGAACTGGAAAACGGCTACATCAAAGTACAATCGGGTATTCATGGTAATGCCACCCAGACCAGCATTCCGGGCGTCTTTGCCGCAGGTGATGTGATGGATCATATTTATCGCCAGGCCATTACTTCCGCCGGTACAGGCTGCATGGCGGCACTGGATGCTGAACGCTACCTCGACGGTTTAGCTAACGCAAAATAATTTTACAAATCAGTAACAAAAGTAAAGAAGGCGACACCATGCGACTATGGGTCGCCTTTATTATTCCTCCGTTGTAACATTGCCCTGCAAAAAATTCTGATAACTCACCTGCTAAGCGTGCAATGAATAAATCCCGTCAAAAAGAGTTAACCCGCTGGTTAAAACAGCAAAGCGTCATCTCCCAACGGTGGCTGAATATTTCTCGTCTGTTGGGCTTTGTAAGTGGCATATTGATAATTGCCCAGGCCTGGTTCATGGCGCGTATTCTGCAGCACATGATTATGGAGAACATCCCCCGCGAAGCCCTGCTTCTGCCCTTTACTTTACTGGTGCTGACCTTTGTGTTGCGCGCATGGGTGGTCTGGTTGCGCGAACGGGTGGGTTATCACGCCGGGCAGCATATCCGTTTTGCCATCCGCCGCCAGGTTCTCGACCGTTTGCAGCAAGCAGGACCGGCGTGGATTCAGGGCAAACCAGCGGGGAGTTGGGCGACGCTGGTACTCGAGCAAATTGACGATATGCATGATTACTATGCTCGCT
>NZ_AEJZ01000360.1:0-660 GCF_000208525.1 Escherichia sp. TW14182 | reverse complement strand
GAATTCCTGAAATGGGTATTCGAGGTCACACCAGGCCGTTATTGCGTAACGCAGTACGGCGGGTCTGGTAGTTCGTATAAACCCATTATTGCGTATGACGGGGGGCAGCCCTATTTCAGAGGGTTTATAGATATAGAAATACGATGCGGAATTGGTTCAGGCGGTATTGAATCAGAAGATGGTCGGTGGATAACTTTTCATGGTGACAGAGAATACAGCGGCGCTACTGGTGAGGGGCCGGCTAAGTATCAGGTATTGGTTACAAAATCAATGTCTTCGGCGACACTTCCCGGGGCATGGTCGCGGCTATTCTGGTCACGCGACCGACTGAGACAACTGTTATGTGCAGGAGATACTACATCACAGCGTGCTCCGCAACCGGGTAGCCTGGTTCTTGCCGCATATCTGCCAGATAGCGGCAGCAGTGATGTCACATTACTTCGTACGCAATCTGTGCCTGGCTCAAGGCTCCGGCAGGTGGTCTTCGAAGCTGAGTATCGCGGTTCAGGATTTAGTGCCGCAGCCAGGTCATTTGTCTATGGGGGCACTCTGCCTGGCACGTATCTCGCTTTATCAGGTGGGCCGGACGTCACATTTTATGAACGTGGTCTGGTTTCTTTGTTTGTGAGGGTTTCATGATGCAAATTAAAAAAATCACCA
>NZ_AEJZ01000361.1:0-1604 GCF_000208525.1 Escherichia sp. TW14182 | reverse complement strand
CGCAGCAGTCCGCTCCGGCAGCGCCGTCTAACGAGCCGCCGATGGATTTCGATGACGACATTCCGTTCTGATTTGTCATTAAAACAATAGGTTATATTGTTTTAATGTGGGTGATTAAAGCATCCGCCAGCCATAAAAAAGAAGCCTCCGTTATGGAGGCTTCTACATATCAGGTCAAAATCATCGGCCACTGTGGTGGAGTTTGACCCATCCCTTCCACCATCACCGACTCAATGTTGTGCCAGATGGCAGTAATATCGGTCATTGTGATGCCAAGCAACCCCATTGCGAACCAACAGGCGGAAACCACGCCCAGACCGCTACTGATCACTGCCAGCCCGACATAATCAGAGCGCCGGAAACGGATGTTGAGCGTGCTGGCCAGAAACATCAATATGGCGCTAAGAAGCTGCCAGCGAAGGAGAACCACGCCAGTGGTGAGGGTAGCCATCAAACATTTCCTCTGAAAATTACCAAGCCCTGGATAGCACGGCATTACTCACGGGGGGCGTGATACACTCTGGCTATCGCGGGACTTTCAGAACATAAAATGAAACACTTAGTTTGTTTCATAAATTTTTGTGAACTATATCACAATTGCTCGTTTGTTAGCCAGATTATGCTGCTACTTTTATTGCTGCACTAATTATGTGGTTTTTCAGTGAAATCGAGACAATGCATAATAAAGAAATATTTTAACTTCCTGCCTGACCTGCATTTTTTCAGCAAAGCCCTTTTGATATCAGCGAGTTATTTTTATTTAAACAAAGATTATGAAGGTATCAATTTCAAATCAGGCAAAAGTGCTATTTATACCGTAAGATTTATCTAACGTCGTCGGTAGCCAGGGTTTTAACCTTGCAATGACCAGGTATAACCAGGCAGGGAATTGATAGAAATGAGTCATAGTGTGCGACACAAATTGCTGGCGTTGCCGGGTATTATCTTTGTAGTCCTCCTTCCCATCATTCTGTCGCTATGGATCGCCTTTCTTTGGGCTAAAGCGGAAGCGAATAATCAACTTCGTGCTTTTGCCCAGTTGGCACTGGAGAAATCCGAGCTGGTCATTCGCCAGGCAGATTTAGCAAGCGACGATGCGGAACGCTATCAGGGACAAATTTGTACTCCCACTCATCAACAACAAATGTTGAATATTATCCGTGGTTATCTTTATATCAACGAATTGATCTATGCCCACGATAACCTTTTTTTATGCTCAACATTAATGGCTCCCGTTAACGGCTATACGATATCGCCAGCGAACTATAAGCGTGAACCTAATGTCTCAATCTATTATTATCGCGACACTCCTTTTTTTGCCGGTTATAAAATGACCTATATGCAACGAGGAAACTATGTCGCGGTAATTAACCCTTTATTCTGGAGCGAGGTGATGTCTGACGATCCAACGCTGCAATGGGGGGTATATGATACGGTGACGAAAACCTTTTTCTCTTTAAGTAAACAAGCCTCAGCAGAAAAATTCTCACCATTGATTCATCAAAGGGAAATAACCGTACAGCAGAACGGTTATTTATATGCGATAGTCCATTCAACAAAACGTCCCATTGCTGCTGGTAGTGACTCCAACTTACTGATAGTGT
>NZ_AEJZ01000362.1:0-2786 GCF_000208525.1 Escherichia sp. TW14182 | reverse complement strand
CGGATAAGGCGTTTACGCCGCATCCGGCAAATAGTTAGCAACGCTTATTTCTTTGCTTCTGCAACCACTTTGCTACCCACGCCACGGTTATTGTATTCCCACATGCGGTTGTAGTTAGTGTCATTCAGATTGCGCTGTACTTCGTCGTTATCATCAACGCTGCCGGTATTACCCGCAAATGGACGATTAGAAATCACCGCGTCGGCCCACGGTTTAGCCGTGTTAAAGCCTTCGTTGATGGCGCTATCACGGATCACTACCTGACCGTTGGTATTGGCATCAACATCCAGCGAGCGGCCCAGCTGTGCGACGCCATCACCGGAGGCATTGAAACGGCTATTTACGGCAAGGAAACCGTAGTAAATATTGGACAGCGTAGCCGGTGCGAACACATACGCTTCTTGCTGAGTACGTGAGTTCACCACGCGGAATTCGGTATTATCGAACACCACTGCACCACGGCCGGAAACGATATCCACATCCCCTTCGATGTAGCTATTAGTTACCAGAGTACGCGGCTGACGATTCGTTTCCAGACGGTTTTGTACACCGCTGTTGGTGACAAAGAAGGTATTCTGACGACCAAGAATGTTAACGTTGTTGATCTGTACTTTGTCGCCATCAGTACGCAACGCCACCGCCGGATGGTTACCCGCATCTACGCTATCGCCCAGCGTGTTTTCGATGGTCAGGTTTTGCAGTTGCAGGCCATTGTTTTGTGACCAGAAGACCGCAGAACAGAGAACGCCGATGCTGTTGCTGCGTTTGCTCTGGCAACTATCGTACATATACCACGCTGGTTTACCGGGCATATATTTGCCGCGTGGGTTAACGTCATGACGCCAGTCAGCAGGGCTCATGCCACCATCAAGGGAAAGTCCAATTTTCACATCAATCGGTTTTTCGCCCATGCCGTAGACAGTGATTCCGCCCGGTGCCGCAGGGACATAAACCGTACCTTCATACTCACCTGGCATCACGGCAATATACTGGCGCTTATTAGTACGCTTGATAATTGCCGCATCTACCGCCGCCTGAATCGTGGTATGCGTTACACCTTGAGTACCCGCCGGGCCGACAACAAAGTCAGGTTGCGCAGGCAGGGTAATCGGGGAAGGATTCCATGCTGCAGCACCTGGTGTCAGGGACGCAAAATAGTGTTGAGCATCGAAATTCTGCGCTTCTTTTGCCGACAGAATCGGGCGAGAAGAGGTACCAGGCGCGGTTTGATCAGAAGGACGTTGATCGGGCGGTGTTGAGCTACAGGCGGTCAGCGTCACGCCAAAAGCCAGTGCCAGCGCCAGACGGGAAACTGAAAATGTGTTCACAGGTTGCTCCGGGCTTTGAAATGGAAAAATGAATCCGTTGAAGCCTGCTTTTTTATACTAAGTTGGCATTATAAAAAAGCATTGCTTATCAATTTGTTGCAACGAACAGGTCACTATCAGTCAAAATAAAATCATTATTTGATTTCAATTTTGTCCCACTCCCTGCCTCTGTCATCACGATACTGTGATGCCATGGTGTCCGACTTATGCCCGAGAAGATGTTGAGCAAACTTATCGCTTATCTGCTTCTCATAGAGTCTTGCAGACAAACTGCGCAACTCGTGAAAGGTAGGCGGATCCCCTTCGAAGGAAAGACCTGATGCTTTTCGTGCGCGCATAAAATACCTTGATACTGTGCCGGATGAAAGCGGTTCACGACGAGTAGATGCAATTATGGTTTCTCCGCCAAGAATCTCTTTGCATTTATCAAGTGTTTCCTTCATTGATATCCCGAGAGCATCAACATGCAATGTTGTTGGGATGGCAATTTTTACGCCTGTTTTGCTTTGCTCGACATAAAGATATCCATCTACGATATCAGACCACTTCATTTCGCATAAATCACCAACTCGTTGCCCGGTAACAACAGCCAGTTCCATTGCAAGTCTGAGCCAACATGGTGATGATTCTGCTGCTTGATAAATTTTCAGGTATTCGTCAGCCGTAAGTCTTGATCTCCTTACCTCTGATTTTGCTGCGCGAGTGGCAGCGACAGGGTTTGTTGTTATATGGCCTTCAGCTATTGCCTCTCGGAATGCATCGCTCAGTGTTGATCTGATTAACTTGGCTGACGCCGCCTTGCCCTCGTCTATGTATCCATTGAGCATTGCCGCAATTTCTTTTGTGGTGATGTCTTCAAGTGGAGCATCAGGCAGACCCCTCCTTATTGCTTTAATTTTGCTCATGTAATTTATGAGTGTCTTCTGCTTGATTCCTCTGCTGGCCAGGATTTTTTCGTAGCGATCAAGCCATGAATGTAACGTAACGGAATTATCACTGTTGATTCTCGCTGTCAGAGGCTTGTGTTTGTGTCCTGAAAATAACTCAATGTTGGCCTGTATAGCTTCAGTGATTGCGATTCGCCTGTCTCTGCCTAATCCAAACTCTTTACCCGTCCTTGGGTCCCTGTAGCAGTAATATCCATTGTTTCTTATATAAAGGTTAGGGGGTAAATCCCGGCGCTCATGACTTCGCCTTCTTCCCATTTCTGATCCTCTTCAAAAGGCTACCTGTTACTGGTCGATTTAAGTCAACCTTTACCGCTGATTCGTGGAACAGATACTCTCTTCCATCCTTAACCGGAGGAGGGAATATCCTGCACTCGCGTACCCATCGACGAACTGTTTCAAGGCTTCTTGGGCGTCGCTGGCGTGCGTTCCACTCCTGAAGTGTCAAGTACATCGCAAAGTCTCCGCAATTACACGCAAGAAAAAACCGCCATCAGGCGGCTTGGTGTTC
>NZ_AEJZ01000363.1:0-1371 GCF_000208525.1 Escherichia sp. TW14182 | reverse complement strand
TAGGGTGAGGGGGCGTTCACCGTACTTTCAACAGGTTAACTCCCCCTTTCTGAGAGGAAACAAAATTAACGCAGAATCTTCTTCTCAGCCAGATCCAGCGCAAAGTAGCTGAAAATCAGATCCGCACCCGCACGCTTAATCGAACCTAAGCTTTCGAGCACTACTTTCTCTTCATCTATAGCACCCGCCAGCGCGGCGAACTTAATCATCGCGTACTCGCCGCTTACCTGATACGCGCCAATCGGCAGTTCAGTACGTTCACGCAGCTCACGCACGATGTCCAGGTACGCTCCGGCTGGTTTAACCATCAGGCAGTCTGCGCCCTGAGCTTCATCCAGCAGTGATTCACGAATCGCTTCGCGACGGTTCATTGGGTTCATCTGATAGCTTTTGCGGTCACCTTTTAATGCGCTTCCGGCAGCTTCACGGAACGGACCATAAAAGGAGGAAGCGAACTTGGTCGAATACGACATGATCGCCGTATCTTTAAAACCCGCAGCGTCCAGCGCCTGACGAATCGCCTGTACCTGACCGTCCATTGCGGCGGAAGGGGCGATGAAGTCTGCACCCGCAGCAGCAGCGACCACTGCTTGTTTGCCTAAATTTTCGAGGGTCGCGTCGTTGTCGACGCCGTGCTCGCACAGCACACCGCAGTGACCGTGAGAGGTGTATTCGCAGAAACAGGTGTCTGACATAACGATCATTTCAGGCACGGTCTGCTTGCAAATGCGTGACATACGCGCCACCAGACCATCTTCCCGCCAGGCATCGCTGCCCGTTTCATCGGTATGGTGAGAGATGCCGAAAGTCATTACTGACCGAATACCGGCGTTGGCGATACGTTCGATTTCGCGCGCCAGATGTTTCTCTGGAATACGCATTACGCCCGGCATGGCTTCAACGGCTTTGTAGTCGTCAATTTCTTCTTCAACAAAGATCGGCAACACCAGGTCGTTAAGGCTAAGTGTTGTCTCTTCAAACATAGCGCGCAGCGCAGGAGATTTGCGCAGGCGACGAGGGCGTTGGATTAAGTCTGTCATGGTCTGCCTGATGTTTGTGGAATCGAGGGACATAGTATACCTGAAGCAGGGCGGGGGTGTTTTACGAAAGTTGTCGCGATGTTGACAAGAAGAGAATGAAAGACCGGCCTGGACATCTTTTTAATATAAATAGCAATATTTTCATATTCACTGAAAATATTTTTAATTTTTATTAATTCTCCCTGATTATTGTTTTTGGGAGTTTGGCTGCGCTGTTAAAAATAGAATGACTTAAAGTTCATTGTTTATTAATACATTATTTGTCTAATTTGCTGATGTAATATTTGTAGAGTATATAACTTTGAAATCAATGCTGTCATTAACAGATTGA
>NZ_AEJZ01000364.1:0-590 GCF_000208525.1 Escherichia sp. TW14182 | reverse complement strand
TTTTGCCGGTTAACTGGTCGCCGCTAAGGGATGCCCAGACGCCGTTCGCTTCACCTTTATCGTAGCTCAGACTCAGCCCCACGCCATCGGCACGCACACCGCCCCATTTTTTCCCGGTATTGCCCGGAGAGTCTTTCTGCCCGCCAAAGGCCAGTAACGAACTGGAGATGGGGCGACGATGGGCGTTAACGGTGTAACCAAGCGGCCCGATATCATCGCTGTAACTGATGCCGCCGACCACATCCACCACGTTGAAGCCCATCGGTGTGGTGCCGATATCCCAGCTCCAGACGTCATTTCGCCAGCCGACCGCCACGCTGGCGCCGGAATCCGACTGGCTGCGGTTGCCGCTACAGTCCTGCAACGTACAGGTGCCCCAGTTGTTATCCCATTTACCCTCAGCGTCGGCGGAAAAACTGCCGACGTTCATATTGACGAAATCACTGCGAAAGAACATCCGTCCGTCAGAATACGGTGCATCCACCTGCAACATGGTGGTGTGCGCTTTCAGGTCGGAGTAACCACCGGTGCCGCTCGATCCCCAGTAGTCGTGCTCCAGGGTGACGTTAAGATCCTGCTGGCGATAGAGA
>NZ_AEJZ01000365.1:0-1431 GCF_000208525.1 Escherichia sp. TW14182 | reverse complement strand
TATCACTACAGACATAGTTTTTCTCGCGATTAATTAAATCAGGAAGAGGCTTCCGGAGAGACAGGCCATTCAATGGCTCTGTATGAGGTTTTATCGGTGATAGTGCTGAAATCCAGCGCCTGCAGCGATTTCGCGTACATCCGCCAGGCTTTCAGCTTTTCTTTGTCTTCGTCGCTGATTAACCCCAGCAGCAGGTCTTTTTCCCATTCAGCAGTTAACCGACTTACATCCTTGAGCTTACTCACCCGCTCATCTTCTGCCTTTTTACCGTAGTCAAATATGAATTTGTCATCCCGGTAAAACCAGTAACCTGAGGCATCAATTTGTCGGTTCGCTGTGTTATCGGTAATTTCAATCACGCTCCGGTTTCTGGGATTAATTGACGCAGCATCTTTTCCAACCCAGGTAACTTTCCCTGTATCCAGATATTCAACTTTTAATGTGTCAGGTGAAAAATTTTTCTGGATTTCATACCAGTTTTCACCGGATTCTGTATACAACCACTCGACGCCATACCTTTTGGTCAGTTCGTATTGTTCGGCTGTTTTCGGATTGCCCGACGTAATATTTTTTAAATGCAACATAATTACATACTCGCGACGTTATACCAGGTTCCGTTAATCAGTTTCTGAAGCGGTCGGATAAACCACCCGTCGGCAGAGTTATCCCAGTCTCCGTAGCAGTAGCCACCCACACTGACATAACCAGAGGGAGCCAGGTTTGAGCCTGTACTGCCCATCTGTTGATAACCGCCAAGGCGCACGTCCTGCACACCTTCTGATTTGGTCTTATAACGGGCATCAAAATTGCTGTAATTACCCGGTATAACCTGACCTCCTCCGGCGGTGATATTTCCGCTGGAAACGTTTACCCCCCCGCTGACAGTCAGCCCGTTGCCCATCGTGACTGCGCCAGTGGCATTATTTATACAGAATGGCCTTAGTCCGTTATAGCTCCCCATGCTGTCGCCAGCATTGGTCAACATAAAATATGTGTTCGACCCGTCGTTTCTGACAAAAAAACCGTAATTACCATAAGCAATACGAAAGCCGTTTGCTGATTTTGATACAACCTCACCATTGATGATGGCATTCACCAGAACATACAGCGCATCCCATTTGAGATTCATCAGGTCTTTGGTTGTGGTTCCAGACTTACTCCGCCACTTGAAATATTCGTTTCCATTATCCCCCGCTTCAAACCACAGATATGAATCGGTGTCTGAATCCGAATCATTTTTAAACCCAATCTTTGCCCAATCTGTATTTCGAATCCACGCAAGGATTGAGTCATTTTCAAACGTCAGCCCACCCGATAATGTATCACCAGATTTTTTTACATATCGCAGATCAAAATCTGAATAGATATTGCCGGGGTTTATCACACTGAAATAACTTTTCTCGCTATCAAGAAGACAAATTAAGGGAATGC
>NZ_AEJZ01000366.1:0-1453 GCF_000208525.1 Escherichia sp. TW14182 | reverse complement strand
TCATAATTAAAAGCGACTCTGTTCCGGCCCGAAGGGCCGGGGCGGGGCCGCTTTTCAGTTATGAGGAGGGGCTTTGTGGTTTCAGTTCTGCGCGGAACCGGGGTTTTTTCCGGGGTCTATGCTTGCATGTTGTAACTAAATTAACTCCGCTCGGGGCCCGCCGCTTGCGGTGGGAGGTGCATATCTGTCTGTCCACAGGACAGGCAGTGAATAGGTTTTCTTTTTAAATGAATGTAATTAGGTAGTTTAAAGGAGATATAAACAGGTGTTTAAAAGATATATTGCACCCTGTAAGGCTGGCGGCTGGCGCTTTATGACATGAACGGTTGTAACCTTATGAAGAAGTCCCTTGCAGTTAAATGTGGATAAGCAAAATTACCCGTCTGTGAGGTGTGTTTTGTATCAAAAACAGGGGGAACCGGATGCACCAGAAGGTGAATAGCGAGGTCGTTTTTGTATGATATGCTGCTTTTTTGTTCGCTGGCAGGCTTCAGGTGTGCGGATGCCTCCGGCGCGAGCCGGATTATTCTGAGGAGGTCACTTTCAGGGAGAAGCTGTGGTCAGCCGGCTGTAATTACGGTTACGTGACAGAATCATGCGCTCCTTCACACGACGCTCCACTTCGCGTTTTACTGCCTCACGATTAGCAGTGAAGCGTCCTTCCGCAATTTCACGCGTCAGCTGCCGTTTCACCAGGGTGACGATATCCTGACGTTCCCTGTTCGCATCACGACGCGCACGGGCACGCTTTATTCCACGGGACTTAAGCTCTGTCTGGTAACTGCGGAAACGCTCGCGCACAAAACGCCAGGCTTTCGCAATCAGTTCATCCATACCCAGGGTATCCAGTCCCTGCTTTTTGCGCTGTCTGTTTTCCCATTCCACACGGCTGCGGCGCGCAGCGGCCACTGCCTCCTCTGATACATCGAGGGCAGCAAACAGTGCTGATGTGAACGTGATATCGGTCGGAATGTAGCACCCGATAAGCGGGTCATATTCCGTCTGGTAGGTAATCAGGCCCAGCTCTGCGAGGAACGTCAGGGCGCGGGTGGCACGGGTGATGGAGAGTTTTCCGGCAGCAGACTCCGTCGCCAGCCCGCACTCAATGGCCAGCGTGGTGATGGAGCACTGGACACGGTTGGCCAGCGGGTCATAGTGGAAACACAGCCCCTGCAGCAGCGCATCAATAGCCCGCCGACGCAGCACCGGTGGCATGCGCCGACGCAGTCCCTTCGAACGGGCATGCGCCACATGAATGGCGAAATCAAAACGGGAGGTGAAGCCCACCGCCTTTTCCATCAGTTTTTCGCAGAACTTCAGCGTTCCGGCACCTTCACGGGGTGTGAACACCGGATTCGGGTTCTTTACCTGGCGGTAATACGTTTGTTGAAGATCAGTCACACCATCCTGCACTTACAATGCACAGAAGGAGTGAGCACAGAAAGAAGTCTTG
>NZ_AEJZ01000367.1:0-3498 GCF_000208525.1 Escherichia sp. TW14182 | reverse complement strand
CAGGCATCAGATAAAGCAGAAGGCCATCCGCAAGGATGGCCTTTTTGCGTTTCTACAAACTCTTCCTGTCATCATATCTACAAGCCATCCCCCCGCAGATACGGTAAACTAGCCTCGTTTTTGTATCAGGAAAGCAGCTATGAACCACTCCTTAAAACCCTGGAACACATTTGGTATTGATCATAATGCTCAGCACATTGTATGTGCCGAAGACGAACAACAACTACTCAATGCCTGGCAGCATGCAACCGCAGAAGGACAACCCGTTCTTATCCTGGGTGAAGGAAGTAATGTACTTTTTCTGGAAGACTATCGCGGCACGGTGATCATCAACCGGATCAAAGGTATCGAAATTCATGATGAACCTGATGCGTGGTATTTACATGTAGGAGCCGGAGAAAACTGGCATCGCCTGGTAAAATACACTTTGCAGGAAGGTATGCCTGGTCTGGAAAATCTGGCATTAATTCCTGGTTGTGTCGGCTCATCACCTATCCAGAATATTGGTGCTTATGGCGTAGAATTACAGCGCGTTTGCGATTACGTTGACTGCGTTGAGCTAACGACAGGCAAGCAAGTGCGCTTAACTGCCAAAGAGTGCCGTTTTGGCTATCGCGACAGTATTTTTAAGCATGAATATCAGGACCGCTTCGCCATTGTTGCTGTAGGTCTGCGTCTGCCAAAAGAGTGGCAACCTGTACTGACTTACGGTGACTTAACTCGTCTGGAGCCTTCAACAGTAACGCCACAGCAAGTATTTGATGCGGTGTGCCATATGAGAACTACAAAGCTGCCCGATCCAAAAGTGAACGGCAATGCTGGTAGTTTCTTCAAAAATCCTGTTGTATCTGTGGAAACGGCTAACGCGTTGTTGGCACAATTTCCAACGGCACCGAATTACCCTCAGGCGGATGGTTCAGTAAAACTGGCTGCTGGCTGGCTCATCGATCAGTGTCAGCTAAAAGGGACGCAAATGGGTGGGGCTGCGGTACACCGTCAACAGGCGTTAGTTCTCGTCAATGAAGGCAATGCAAAAAGCGAAGATGTCGTGCAACTGGCACATCATGTAAGACAGAAAGTTGGTGAAAAATTTAATGTCTGGCTTGAGCCCGAAGTTCGCTTTATTGGTGCATCAGGTGAAGTTAGCGCAGTGGAGACGATTTCATGAAGGATAATACCGTTCCACTGAAATTAATCACGCTGTTAGCGAATGGCGAATTTCACTCTGGCGAGCAGCTGGGTGAAACGTTAGGAATGAGCCGGGCGGCCATTAATAAACACATTCAAACACTGCGTGACTGGGGCGTTGATGTCTTTACCCTTCCGGGTAAAGGATACAGCCTGCCTGAGCCCATTCAGTTACTTAATGCTGAACAGATATTGAGTCAGCTGGATGGCGGTAGTGTAGCCGTGCTGCCAGTAATTGACTCCACTAATCAGTACCTTCTTGATCGTATCGAAGAGCTTAAATCGGGCGATGCCTGCGTCGCAGAATATCAGCAGGCAGGCCGTGGTCGCCGTGGTCGGAAATGGTTTTCGCCTTTTGGCGCAAACTTATATTTGTCGATGTTCTGGCGTCTGGAACAAGGCCCGGCTGCGGCAATTGGTTTAAGTCTGGTTATCGGTATCGTGATGGCGGAAGTATTACGCAAGCTGGGTGCAGATAAAGTTCGCGTTAAATGGCCTAATGACCTCTATCTACAGGATTGCAAGCTGGCAGGCATTCTTGTGGAGCTGACTGGCAAAACCGGCGATGCAGCGCAAATAGTCATTGGCGCCGGGATCAACATGGCAATGCGTCGTGTTGAAGAGAGTGTCGTTAACCAGGGATGGATCACATTGCAGGAAGCAGGGATCAATCTTGATCGTAATACGTTGGCGGCCATGCTAATACGTGAATTACGCGCGGCGCTGGAACTCTTCGAGCAAGAAGGATTGGCACCTTATCTTTCGCGTTGGGAAAAGCTGGATAATTTTATTAATCGCCCAGTGAAACTTATCATTGGTGATAAAGAAATATTTGGTATTTCACGCGGAATAGACAAACAGGGCGCTTTATTGCTTGAGCAGGATGGAATAATAAAACCCTGGATGGGTGGTGAAATATCCCTGCGTAGCGCAGAATAATAAATAAGGGGAGCATTAGCTCCCCTTTAAATTATTTGCGTAATCTGACTTCTTCTACCGCATGATTAGCACTTTTCGTCAGGATTAAACTGGCTCGCTCGCGAGTAGGTAGAATATTTTGCTTTAAGTTCAGCCAGTTGATCTCTTTCCACAACGTCATGGCAGTCTTAATAGCTTCTTCTTTAGTTAATTTCGCGTAGTTATGGAAATAGGAATCCGGGTCTGTAAAAGCCCCTTCGCGGAATTTCAGAAAACGGTTGATATACCACGTCTGAAGTAAGTCTTCCGGTGCATCAACATATATCGAAAAATCGACGAAATCAGAAACAAATACATGATGTGGGTCGTGCGGATAATCCATCCCACTCTGTAAGACATTTAACCCTTCAAGAATTAAAATATCAGGCTGAACAACAGTTTTATCTCCATCCGGGATCACATCATAAATAAGATGCGAGTAAACAGGGGCTGTAACGTTTGGCACGCCGGATTTGAGATCGGAAACAAACTTCACCAGGCGATGCATATCATACGATTCCGGGAAGCCTTTCTTTTTCATCAACCCGCGTTCTTTAAGCACTTTGTTGGGATGAAGAAAACCATCGGTAGTGATCAGTTCAACACGACGATGTTCCGGCCAACGGCTTAATAGTGCCTGTAATACACGGGCGGTTGTACTTTTCCCTACAGCTACACTGCCTGCGATGCTGATAATGTAAGGAATGCGTTGTCCGTTAGTGCCAAGAAACTGTTCCAGAACTGCCTGACGGCGCAGATTCGAGCTTATATAGAAGTTCAGCAAACGCGACAAAGGCAAATAGATCTCGGCAACTTCTTCTAACGAGAGATCTTCATTTATACCTTTGAGACGGGCGATCTCATCTTCCGATAACGTCATCGGTACGGAATCACGCAGAGCTGCCCACTGGTTGCGGTCAAACTGTAGGTAAGGCGTCATTAACGTTTGCTCTTTTATACTCATAAGCATGTTTCTGACGGTCATAGCTCTATCGGCAAAGCGATATTTGCCATGGCGCGTCACAGTTCTGTTGAATGGGTTAATGGGCAGGAGGGTAACACCAGATGGGGAGGAATAATAAGAAAAAATCGCTTCCGGGAAGCTATCGGTGAAAAGCAATGTGACAGATATTCCATCTGATAAAAAGAATGGTGTTTTAACTGGCGCATATTGTTAAGCAGAACAATGCTGAAAAAATGTGCTAATCTGCTCATTGTTCGACTGTTTCTTCATCGAGTTGTTTAAAATATGACCAACAAAACAAATTATGCAATTTTTTAGTTGCATGAGCTCGCATGTCTCCATAGAATGCGCGCTACTTGATGCCGACTTAGCTCAGTAGGTAGAGCAAC
>NZ_AEJZ01000368.1:0-9809 GCF_000208525.1 Escherichia sp. TW14182 | reverse complement strand
CGTCAATATGAGTTCGCCGGAACGATACGTTCAATCACTGACCCTGTTGATTTCAGATTCAAAACCTTACTGTGTTCAACGCGGCTGTCACTCCAGGAGATATCATAATTTGTTAATGGCTCACCTGGGCAGGTTGTTGTATAGGTCGTCGGCCCCCTATAGTATTCGAACTTCGATTGATAATTAATGAATACCTTTACAGTACTATTCGCCGTCATCCCCACCATCCACGGGCACGTCTCCGCCGAACCATTGACCTCAATCGTCAGTAATATTTTTAAGCATTCCCAGTCGAAATCTGGGTCAATCTCTTTAACGCCCGGACAATAAGAATCTGCTACGACACCATCACCACTTGACATTACCGTTATTTTTGGTGCAGGGATGTTTCCTGGCCCCGTCCATGATTTATTCGGAAGATCCCCATAATGGACGCCATATGATCGATCCTGATAATACTCCCCATGATAAACCCCAGTGGTGGTGAGTAAATCAAGGTAAAAACGAAGCGTTGCAGTGGCACCAAGCGTACCATAATAGACTGGCACATTATTATAGACTGCCCCCAGTTTCGCCTGGACTCCCTGGCTAAAACACAGCACCAGCATGGCGCATAAAAGTAATCGTATTTTTTCATCTTATATATACTCGAAGGTTGCCGTCAGGTTGGCAGTAAAATCACCGAGCGTGACATCGCGACCGCTTTTCGCCTGTAGCCAGGCCCTGAAATGAATATCATTACTGCCATCGCTGAGCGTAAATTTCGCCCCGGTCGGGTTGTTAATCGCCACCCGCACACCATCGGTCGTTTCCATCCCAATTCCGACGCCCTGAGCGGTTGAGGTGGTATCCAGCGCGAGGAAACCCGGCTGTTCGCTGTCTTCCGTACCGGTAAGGGTCACCTGCACCTGGTAACTCGCTGGCCCTTTACAATCTTTCAGCTTAAACACCACCGGAACGCGCGGGGATTCCCCGGCGACCATAAGATCCTGACGACTGATGGCAGGAAAATGCACTTCTGCCAGATTTCCGCCCTCAACCACCAGCGTGCAGGATCGGCTTAATAAATTGCCGTAAAAATGCAGGTTGTTGTCCACGGCCAGGGCACAAGTGCCACCGGTCAACAGCAGCCCCGCTAACAGCGCGTAGCTGAACGAATAAATGCGTCCTGTCTTCATTGATAATCCACCCGTAATGTTGCATAGGCCGAAAACGTGGTATCACTCAACACCGCACCGGCCGACTTCACTGGCACAGCCTCCAGCTTCGGCTTTTGCGTAAAATCGGTGGCGTTAATGGCAAGCGGCGTATTCAGCTTAAAACGCTGACCATCGTGCCGAAGCTCAATACCAAAACCGGGAACGTCTGTTTCGACAGCCGCGTCATTGTACGAGGTCTGCGTCCCCGTCCAGGTAAGTGTCATAATCCAGTCGGGATCGCGTACTGCGGAGTCACAGCTCAGGTCATAGTTCACTTCCCTGCGACCATAATCCCCGTTGATGCTGTCGATGATAAGATCGCGAAATTCCACTTCAATGGTCTTTCCCTCGCTAATGGTACAGGCTGGAGGTGACACCAGCGTACCGTGAAAGGTGATGTCTTCATTTGCTGCCAGAGCCACGCCGCCACAGATGCAGAGTAAAAGTAATGAGAGTTTTTTCACTGGTAATCCACCACCATCGTCATACTGGCGTTAAATTCCGCTGGCGTAAGCTGCACTCCGCTCTGTTTTACCGGCACCGCTTTGAGACTGGGCAACTGGTTAACATTGAAATCAGACCAGTTACCTTCACCCACTTTAAACAGGGTGTTATCGGCACCGTTTTCAATGCGGATACCCAGGCCTGAAATTTGCGTCGCAATGACCGTTTCCCCGTTAATCACGGTGGTGGAGCCTTTAAGCTGCATCCGCAGATCATCAACACCTGATGCCTTGTTACCGCAGTTCAGGGTATAAAGCGCCCCCGTCGTACGGTAATTTGTGCCATTGATTTTGCTAATGTACACATTGCCAAATTCAACATTGCTCCCCTTCACGGAACAGGGCGGTGGCCCATCCACCAGAACGCGCAACGTTAATAACACCGGTTTACTTTCTCCCGCGACGGCCATGTTGCCCGTCAGCCAGCCGCTCAGGAGAAAAATGCCCGTTCCCACCAGAAACGTGTATTTCATAAGACTCTCCCGGCATCAGCCTTTGCGGCTCTGCTCTGCATCCACCTGGCAACTATTGCCGTTGCATTTAAAGATCAGCGAAAGTCGCGCGCCGTAGTCGTTGACGTAAGTCAGCACCGGCACACTGTCCATCTTCACATTCAGCGGTGCGGATGTTTTCGGCGGCATTACCAGCGGCGTAAATCCGGCTGCCGGATTACCATTTTTCTGGGTACTGGCGTTGCTGAGGATCACGTAATACGGCGTTGGGTTATTAACGGTGAAGGCCTGCCCATTGCGGGTTAAAGTCACCTTATGCTGCCACGGATCTCTCATGTTGATTTCTGCCAGCGCCTTCGGTCGCCAGAACAGTTTGATACGCGTTTGCAGAGCAATTTGCAGGGTGTTCGGTTTGTTCGATTTTGGCGGGATTTCACGCACGTTAAAGTAGAACATGCTCTCACGATCGGCAGGTAACTTGCTGATATCCGGCATTCCCTGGACTTTTACCTGACCATTCATCATCGCATCAATGCGCTGTACCGGCGGCAGAACCGTCAATGGCGAACTGATTTTGTTGCCCTTTTCCTCTTCTATCCAGCTTTGCGCCAGATATGGCAGCTTAGGGTCGTTATTGCGCAACGTGACGCTGATGGATTTGTCACTTTCTTTGAAGATCAGGCGGGTTCGGTCGGGCGTTACCGATGCGTGGGTTGTAAAACTGGCGGCGGTCACCAGCAGCGCCAGCGCCGGGGCAACCATTTTTGCGGTATTAGTCTGTGTATACATGGATCATTCCTTAATCACGTTATTGGTTAGCGGAGATAGCGACTGGCGGTGTACCCGGAGTGAGCTGCTGCGTCTGTTCCTGAATCACCGGTTTGATTTCCAGCGGAGTGGCAGGCTCCACCGCGCCTTTTTGCTTACACGGCAGTAACAGGCCGTTGAACAGATCGGCAGGCAGCGGGTCTGGCAGGGAGATCTCACAGTGGGAAGCCCCATTCCATGAGACACTCATACGTTCGCCAGCTTTTACCCCGGCCAGATAGACGTTGCCGTCATCGTCAACCAGACCGACCTGCTGGTCGTGTTCGTTTTTCACTTCTGCACCAAATGGCGGATAACTACCATCACTCATGCGCAGGACAGCCATCGCCTTTTGCCCACTGATGACCGCAAATTTACGGTAGCCAATGGCTCCTTCGGTGAGCGTCGCCTGAACCACTGACTGCGTGGCTTCGGCATTCTCTGGCAGTTTAGTCAGGTCAATAGTGGCCTGGTTACGGTAGTAGTTATTGACGTCCGCAACAACAGCTTTACCGAACATGTTGGTGTACACCGCTGAACCGTTACCTTCGACCGGTACGTCAGCCACGCCGTCAGCGTCGATAAGCAGGCGCGTACCGCCCATGTTTTGAGTACGATGCAACGCGCCACCGTGCGCCGTTAACGTGGCTCCGCCTTGCAGCGACAAGCCGGCAGAAGTGTATTGCCCTTCATGGTAGTTAGCACTCAGATCCACGTGTGCCATTGAACCGTCATGGCTGTAATAGCCATCCACGCTGGAGTGATTTTCACTGCTGCCAACGTTTATCTGATAGTGGCTGGCGTCATCAATACGGTTGAAGTATCCCACCTGACTGCTGTCTGAACCGCTACCGTAGTTGCCGTTGTAACTCACGGTGCTGTTATCACCCCACGGCATACTTAAGGAGATATAGACGCCTTTGTCGGCGCTGTTGTCATACTCGTAGCGATAACCCGTCAGGGAGATACTCATGTTACGAATGCCGCCCATGTTAAAATAATGGGAGAGCATGACGTTGTAGTTGGTCTGCTCCTCGCGATCCCAGTAGGTATGACGCGTATAGTTCAGGTAAACAGAAACACCAACATCCCTGAAGTTCTGGTTATAGGTGGCGGTGTACATCTCTTTATCATTGCCGGCGCGAACCATTTCGCTGTCATTCGCGTCCAGATACTCGCTCATGGTCATATAGTTTTCTTCAGAGAAGCGGTATCCGGCGAAGGTGACGCGGCTGTTTAGATCATCAAAGTCTTTGGAGTAACTGACGCGGAAAGAGTTACCGTCGAGCGTCCCCTTGCCGTAAGCGGTTGAATCGTCAAGTCGGGTATGTGAGTGGGTAATATCAAACGCCATCGCGCCGAAAATGGAGAGATCGCGCCCGATGCCAAGCGCGGCAGACTGGTAGTTTTCATCGCCCAGCGCCCCGCCGTACAGCGACCAGCCATTGGCTACCCCCCAGGACGCTTCACCACCGGAGAAGAATCCGCCCTGTACATGGTGTCCCCACTCCTGCGGGCGCCCCATCATCACTTTATAGCGCACCTGACCCGGGCGCGTCAGGAACGGCATGGAAGCGGTGCTGATGTCATACTCCTGCACCTGGCCGTTCAGCTCTTCAATGCGCACATGCAGCGTACCAGAGTTAAATTCACCGAGATCCTGAATACGGAATGGCCCGGCAGGCACCTGGGTTTCATAAATTATGCGCCCTGCCTGACTAACGGTGACTTTCGCCGCCGTATGCGCCACGCCGGAAATATCCGGAGCATAGCCGCGCAGGTTCGGCGGCAACATTTGATCGTCGGTGCTGATGCTACCGCCGATGTAGTTAAAACCATCAAAAATATCAGAATCGAGGTAGTCTTCGCCGAGTGCCAGTTTGGCTTTCAGGCTCGGTAACGCACGCCAGGCGTAGTAACGGCTCCAGTCCCAGTTTCTCTCGGTGCTGTTATCCGTCTCTTCATCGTTACTGCGGGTGTGCTGATAATCGCTCTGCCAGTCGGCGCGCAGGCGCCACGCCCCGAGGTTAACGCCAACCGTACCGTTGCCGCTGATGTCGTTGCTGTCATCGCCGCCATTTTCTTCGTGTCGGGTTTGGGCGTTGATGCTGTAATCGGCAATTAAACCGGGGATACCATCATCCCAGCGCGAAGGCGGATCCCAGTCTACATCGCTGTATTCAAGATAAGCCTGCGGTAAGGTGATGAGCAGTGCGGACTGGCTTAAATCAGCACGTATTTCCAGACCGTCAAGTTGACCTGGTTTGAGGCATTTACCATCGCGATCCCATTGCAATTTTTGTGCAATATCTTCTTTAAAACCAAGCTGTGCCACCAGCTCTGGCGACAGGCAAGCGTAAGTTTTATTTTTATCGTTTTCTGACGCATACCAGTAAATATCATATTCATCAGGTAACGGCTGTTTATTTACCTGAACCTGTAAATTATATTTACCCGGTTCAACATAACCCTGGCTGGAAAAACGCTTCAGATCAATTTTCGTGTCGCCTTTTAATTCCAGAAAACGGGAATCAAACTGAATATCTTCGTCGGCCCAGGCATTGATATGGCATCCAGATATTGCCATGGCAACGCACCAGGGAAGCGCCCGTAAGCGGAAAAGGGAATGGTCAGGCATACACGTATCCATCCGTGGTTATTTAAAGACTATCGAAACGCTAAAAAACCCTCATAGCATTACTGCTATGAGGGGGAATACCTTAGAGATAGGTAATCTGGAAGGTGGTATTCGCTTCAAAACCGCCCAGGTCCGGTGCGTCAGTCGCACCTACCAGCCAGGCTTTAAAGTTTAAAGTTTGTTTCGGTTTGCCTTTGGAGGTTGCAGTATCTTTTACGATCTGCTGATTAATGCCAGCGCCACTTTTGTAAGAGGTTCCCTGTTGATCGCCAATCGCCAGGCTCACGTTGTTAAACGCCGCACCGGTATCGGTATTAAAAATGGTGTAGTAGTTGCCGCTATTCGCCGCAGACACAGTACCGGTGAAGGTAGTGGTCATGGTCGTTTGGGTATCAAACACGCAGTCCTGCAAACGAATCTGGAAATCTTTCGGCGTGGTAGTGCCGTTGTTTTTCAGTTTATCTGCACCGATATTCCCCATATCCACTTCCAGTTTGTGATCGTCTGGTACGATAGAGCAAACGGAATCTTCAATGGTGCCGTAAAAACGGGCAGTACCGTTGTTACCTTCTGCGAAAGAAGATGTTGAAGTGAACGCACCCATTACCATTGCTGCTGCAATAGCTGTTTTTACAAACTTACTCATTATTTGTCCTTAAACCATAAATAATTAGAATATAAGCCAACTGAAATATTGATGATAAAATCCCTCAATCTTTCTTCAGCAGCTTTTAACCAACCATTGAATAGGATTTCTGATCCATAAAATACGGGTTGCACGAGATGATATTCTTTGGCGTGGCGGCAATGTTGATATTTTAATGAGAGTGGTTCAATTTAAATTTACTAACAACACTGTGTAGAAATCTTTAAATAATCAATAGTACAAATAATAGTTTGAGGGTTATCTCAAAAAACAGCAGAACATTTCATCAAAACGGCACAAACACTTTATCCCATGAATGTTCCTGGATCATAAAACAGCTAAAAATAAATATGGCAATTGTGATTACACCTTCCCGAAGATATAATATTAATTCTTCTGAATTAATATTATATCAAGACCCTAAAATACCTGCTCAATAATCTCTCTCTTTATTTTTTAACACATCTTTTCGAAAAATAATAACCCATGCAAAAAAGCAACAATTACTTCCATATGTAACTTTGTGAAAATAAATAACTGCCCTTGCTATAAATGGAAACATTTATTTTTTCATAACCGGAGGATTAAACGCATTTAAATAGCAATAATTTCAATACAGTAAGCAAAACTAAGGCCCGAAAGCTTACGCCAGCGGGCCTTACACGTTCATATCAGATTGCTTTTGCCATCTTCAGATTACACGGGCTCATCTGCCAGTTGAATTGACCTTTTCCGCTTTCATCAAGCGTTACGCTGGCAATGGCCGAGGTGGTAAACATAGGCGGCGTTTCGCCCGGACATAACTCAGCGACCAGATATCCGACTAAGGGTAGGTGGGAGATCACCAGTACCGAAGCAACACCTTCATTGGTCAACGCCTGCAGATAGGCACTGACCAGGCCAACATCGCCGCAGGGCGTTAACTCCGGCAGAACTTCTGCACTGGAAGGCAGGTTCAGACAATCCCCTACTTCGTCCAGTGTTTGCTCGGCTCGCAGGAACGGGCTCACCAGAACGCGTTCGATTTCCACTTTTTGACCTTTCAGCCAGTTCGCCATCAGGCGAGATTCGTCACAACCGTTAGTGGTCAGAGGACGAACCGAATCACTGGCGGCATCGAGGGCTGCGTCGCCGTGACGCATGATAAAAACTTGCATATTGCACCGCTTTTGTTAACCAGATTCGCCCGTCTTCTTTCATCTGAAACCAGATAAAGAGGACGGTGGCCGGCATTGTGCCTTATCCATTCACCGAATGAAACGCTGTTTTTTACCTCAATGGCGTAAGTATAGTCAATATGCGTTTGCATTTTGACCAACACTCCGCCATTCAGCGCGGATTCATATAGCTTTGACCTTCTTATTGCAGGTCAGTTGCAGTTGTTTTCCAAAAACTTTCCCCTCGCTCGCTCATCTCTACTAAACGCTCGCAAGGGGTAAAACGAGAACCATACTGCGTGGCCAGTCGCTGCATTATTGCAACCACTTCGCCCGCGCCGAGAGAATCGATATAGCGGAACGGTCCACCGAGAAATGGCGGAAAACCAATGCCAAATACCGCGCCAATATCTCCGTCACGCACGCTACGGATAACCTGCTCGTCCAGACAACGTACTGCTTCATTCAGCATCAACATCACGCACCGTTCAGCAACCTGCGGTGCGGAGAGCCGCCCCTGCCCTTGCGCGCCAATCAGCGGGTAAATGGCGGGATCGACCTGTTTTTTGCTTTTACGCCCTTTCTGACCGTAAAGATAGAATCCCCGACCATTTTTTCTACCTTTGCGATCGTCGTTCAAAATTGAAGAAACAACATTTGCAGGCGCGCTAAAACGTTCTCCATAAGCGGCTTCCAGTACAGGAATAATTTTAGTCCCGGTATCGATTCCTACCTCATCCAAAAGTTGGATTGGCCCTACCGGAAAACCAAATTTCACTAGAGCGGCATCAATGTGCTCTACCCGTTCACCTTCGGTCAACATGCGGATAGCTTCATTAATGTAAGGCGCTAAGATGCGATTGACGTAAAACCCGGCTTTGTCACGCACGACAATGGGCGTTTTACCCTGTTTTTTCGCCAGTTTTACCGTGGTGGCGATGGTTTGCGCCGATGTAACCGCATGAGGAATGATCTCCACCAGCGGCATTTTTTCCACCGGACTGAAGAAATGCAGGCCGATAACTTGCTCTGGTCGCGTGGCGTGAGCGGCAATATCGCCAATCGGTAAAGATGAGGTATTCGAAGCAAAGATGGTATGAGCGGCGCAATTCTGCTCAACTTCTGCCACCATTTGTTGTTTTAATTCGAGATTTTCAAACACTGCTTCAATAATCAGATCGCGATGGGCAAAGCCGCGATAATCCGTCGTTCCCGAAATTAATGCCAGTTGATTGTCGCGTTCACTGGCTTTGAGATGCCGACGGCGCACTTTGCCCTCAAGCTGATCCCAACTGTATTTCAGCGCATGATTAATCCCCTGGACGTTGATATCTTTAATTCGTACCGGCAGACCCGCTTTACAGGCAGTGACGTAAGCAATACCGCCGCCCATCAAGCCACCACCTAAAATTCCCACACTATTTAAAGGAGCGGGGGCAACATCGCTGCCGGGATCTTTCTTCACGTCGGTACTGGCAAAAAAGATATTGCGCAATGCCTTTGATTGCGACGTCATCGCCAGTTCACCAAAGGCTCGAGCTTCAGCGTCATAGCCGCTACTGGTGCCCTGCGCTAACCCGGTCTCGATAACCTCAAGAATACGTTTTGTCGCCGGGTAGTTGCCCTGGGTTTTCTGTTCTGTTTTTTTGCTTACCATTTTGAATAACAGCGCACGACCTAATGGCCCCGCCATCACACGTTTGCGAATCGGAAGTGCCCGCGAAACCGGACGATCCTGCTTCGCCAGCTCTACAGCGGCTTCCAGTAAAATGGAGTGCGGAACGACGTCATCCACCAGTCCCAGCTTTAACGCCTGTTTTGCCCGAAGCTGCTTGCCGGTGAGGATCATCTCTAATGCTGTGCTGACACCTATCAGGCGCGGTAAACGCTGGGTGCCACCTGAACCGGGTAACAACCCAAGCTGAACTTCAGGCAAACCGAGCACCGTTTTAGGATCGTCAGTACAAACACGACCGTGGCACGCCAGCGCCAACTCCAGTCCACCGCCCAGGCAAGCGCCGTGAATGGCGGCAATAACCGGAACTGGCAAGGCATGAATTTCCGCCATCAACTGTTGCCCCTGCCGCGCCAGTGCTTCCGCTTCTTGCGCCGTTTTGCAGTTGCCGATCATGTTGATATCCGCGCCGGCAATAAAGTTGTCCGGTTTCGCGGAGATAAACACCACGCCGCGCAGATCTTTATTTTCGCGGAGTTGTTTAATAATGGTGCGTACCTGTGAGGCAAACTCCGCCTTCAGGGTGTTCATTTTCTCGCCAGGAACATCAATGGTGATGACGGCAATATTGTCCAGACGCATATTGAGGGTAAATGCTGATGCCATTTCCATTATTCCGCCTCCAGAACCATTGCTGCACCAAGCCCACCTGCGGCACAGGCGGGCACTAAA
>NZ_AEJZ01000369.1:0-623 GCF_000208525.1 Escherichia sp. TW14182 | reverse complement strand
GGTGTCACAGGCGGTTCTGGTGTTACAGGAGGCTCAGGATCTGGTTCCGGGATGACGGGCAGTTCCGGTGGAGTATACGGTCCTGCGGGAATTTCACTGGTTAAAAACCAGTTCTGATTGTCGCTTTTTACCACGTTGTAGTCATAGGGACCGGCAACAATGCGACCTTCTTTACTGAAAACGCCCTCTGACAGGCCATCAACCTCTACAATTTTTATCCCTTCCAGAGTATTCGCGCCCAGACCGCCCGCATTGTTGACCATAATGCGGGTACTACCGGAAGTATCACCTTTTACGATGAGTTTATCCGTTACGGAATTATCATCGCCTAATACAGTATGCATGACTAACAGGCCATCATTGGCGGTGTAGTTGCCGTTAATGGTCAGTGTGGTCGGCGTGAACTCGTGACCCTGTTCATACGAAGACAACGTTGTTGTTCCAGCCAGCGTCAGCGTTTTTAACGCCTGCGAATAACTGTTTAAATCGAGATGCCCATCGTTGTCGACAATATAATCGGAGTTGGGGCTGAAGGTATTTTCTTTACCTGCGCGTAGGCTGCCTTTGGTTATATAGGTATTACCGGCATAGTTATTCGAGCCGGATAATGTGGTTGTCCCGGA
>NZ_AEJZ01000370.1:0-5437 GCF_000208525.1 Escherichia sp. TW14182 | reverse complement strand
CATGCGTGTTTATATGGACGGACGGTTAATTGTCTCGACCCGACAACGTAAAGTGTTGGCGTTGGATGATGTGGTTAGCGATCTGGAAGAGGGCACTGGTCCGACCGATTGCGGCGGCTGGTTGGTGGATGTTTGTGATGCGTTGACCGATCATTCCAGTGAGTTTATAGAACAACTGCACGATAAAATTATCGACCTGGAAGATAATCTACTCGATCAACAAATTCCTCCGCGCGGTTTCCTGGCGCTACTGCGTAAACAATTAATTGTTATGCGTCGCTATATGGCGCCTCAACGTGATGTTTATGCTCGTCTTGCCAGTGAGCGCCTGCCGTGGATGAATGACGACCAGCGCCGCCGAATGCAGGATATTGCCGATCGTCTCGGACGTGGTCTGGATGAGATTGACGCTTGTATTGCCCGAACTGGCGTGATGGCGGATGAAATCGCCCAGGTCATGCAGGAAAACTTAGCGCGTCGCACGTATACGATGTCCTTGATGGCAATGGTCTTTTTACCCAGTACGTTTTTAACGGGATTATTTGGTGTCAACCTTGGTGGTATTCCTGGCGGGGGATGGCAATTCGGTTTTTCGCTTTTTTGTATTCTGTTAGTTGTTCTTATTGGTGGTGTTGCTTTATGGTTGCATCGTAGTAAATGGTTGTAACAAAAGAAAATTTGTCTACTTCCTGTATACAAAAACGCCGTAAAGTTTGAGCGAAGTCAATAAACTCTCTACCCATTCAGGGCAATATCTTCCTCGCAGGTGAATGCAACGTCAAGCGATGGGCGTTGCGCTCCATATTGTCTTACTTCCTTTTTTGAATTACTGCATAGCACAATTGATTCGTACGACGCCGACTTAGATGAGTCGGCTTTTTTTTGCCTGTTATTTGTCAGCGTCTACCCTTTAAGAGTCCACCCAATGACCGGAGGGAAATATGACGACACTCATTTATTTGCAAATTCCTGTCCCTGAACCGATTCCTGGCGATCCCATTCCTGTGCCTGATCCGATTCCTCGTCCGCAACCTATGCCCGACCCGCCGCCAGATGAAGAACCGATTAAATTGTCGCATCGTGAGCGTAGATCTGCGAGGATACGCGCCTGCTAATTTTGCGTCGATGACCACGAGAATAGATTGTGACCGCTTTTTCTACCCTGAACGTTTTGCCTCCCGCCCAGCTCACTAACCTTAATGAGTTGGGTTATTTAACCATGACACCGGTACAGGCCGCCGCGCTTCCGGCGATCCTTGCCGGAAAAGACGTTCGCGTGCAGGCGAAAACCGGCAGCGGCAAAACGGCGGCATTTGGCCTCGGGTTGTTACAGCAAATTGATGCGTCGCTGTTTCAGACCCAGGCTTTAGTACTGTGTCCTACGCGTGAGCTGGCGGATCAGGTTGCCGGGGAGTTACGTCGGTTGGCGCGTTTTCTGCCGAATACCAAAATTTTGACCTTGTGCGGTGGTCAACCGTTCGGTATGCAGCGTGATTCGCTGCAACATGCGCCGCATATTATCGTGGCAACGCCGGGTCGTTTGCTGGATCACCTGCAAAAAGGCACGGTATCGTTGGATGCGTTGAATACGCTGGTGATGGATGAAGCCGACCGCATGTTGGATATGGGATTTAGTGATGCCATTGATGAGGTGATCCGTTTTGCACCGGTTTCTCGTCAGACGCTTTTGTTTTCGGCGACCTGGCCAGATGCAATTGCCGCGATTAGCGGTCGTGTTCAACGCGATCCTTTGGCGATTGAAATTGACTCAACAGATGCTCTGCCACCCATTGAACAACAATTTTATGAGACATCCAGCAAAGGCAAAATTCCGCTGTTGCAACGGTTATTAAGTTTGCATCAGCCATCCTCTTGCGTGGTGTTTTGCAATACCAAAAAAGATTGTCAGGCTGTGTGTGACGCGCTTAATGAAGTAGGGCAAAGTGCATTGTCGTTACATGGCGACCTAGAGCAACGTGATCGCGATCAGACCCTGGTACGTTTTGCTAACGGTAGCGCCCGCGTGCTGGTAGCGACCGATGTCGCAGCGCGCGGTCTGGATATCAAATCTCTTGAGCTGGTAGTGAACTTTGAGCTGGCGTGGGATCCCGAAGTTCATGTACATCGCATCGGTCGTACAGCTCGTGCAGGAAATAGCGGTCTGGCGATCAGTTTCTGTGCTCCGGAAGAAGCACAGCGGGCCAATATCATTTCTGACATGTTGCAGATAAAACTTAACTGGCAAACGCCGCCATCTAATAGTTCCATTGTGCCGCTGGAAGCAGAAATGGCAACGTTGTGTATCGATGGTGGGAAAAAAGCCAAAATGCGCCCGGGTGATGTATTAGGTGCGCTGACAGGAGATATCGGGCTTGATGGCGCAGATATTGGCAAAATCGCCGTGCATCCGGCGCATGTCTATGTCGCGGTGCGTCAGGCTGTTGCTCATAAAGCATGGAAACAGTTACAGGGCGGGAAGATTAAAGGAAAAACGTGCCGGGTGCGGTTATTAAAATAATGAAACGTTGTAATGCCGGATGCGACGCTGGTTGCGTCTTATCCGGCCTAAACAACAGTTGCCCGATAATCTTGCGCATCGGGCGCTATCCTGGTTATTTCACTTCAACCACATTCAGCCGTAATTCATCCAGCTGATTCTCATCTTCTTCAGGCTGCCAGCCCGCTGGCTGTAGTGGGATATCTTCGCGATCAAACGCCAGATCACCGCCGTTAACCACTTCGGAACCGTGGGTAATGCCTTTGAAATCGAAAAGAGTGGTATCGCACAAATGAGACGGCACAACATTCTGCATCGCGCTGAACATCGTCTCAATTCGCCCCGGATAACGCTTATCCCAGTCACGCAGCATATCGGCAATCACCTGACGTTGCAGGTTAGGCTGTGAACCGCAAAGGTTGCACGGAATAATCGGAAACGCTTTCGCATCGGCAAAACGTTGAATATCTTTTTCGCGGCAGTAGGCCAGCGGACGAATCACGATATGTTTGCCATCATCGCTCATCAGTTTCGGCGGCATACCTTTCATCTTGCCGCCGTAGAACATATTCAGGAACAACGTTTGCAGGATATCGTCACGATGGTGACCCAGCGCGATCTTCGTCGCACCCAGCTCCGTTGCAGTGCGGTAAAGGATACCGCGACGCAGACGAGAGCACAGTGAGCAGGTAGTTTTGCCCTCAGGAATCTTCTCTTTCACGATACCGTAAGTGTTCTCTTCAACAATCTTGTACTCAACGCCCAGCTTTTCGAGATACTCCGGCAGAACGTGTTCCGGGAAGCCAGGTTGTTTCTGGTCGAGGTTAACGGCAACCAGCGAAAAACTGATTGGCGCACTTTGCTGCAAATTACGCAAAATCTCCAGCATGGTATAGCTGTCCTTACCACCGGAGAGGCAAACCATAATGCGATCGCCATCTTCAATCATATTGAAGTCAGCAATGGCTTCGCCTACGTTACGACGCAGACGTTTTTGCAATTTGTTCAGGTTGTATTGTTCTTTCTTTGTAATTTGTTGATTTTCTTGCATTATTTCAGTTCTCTGGTACTAAATGGGGCAAATTGGGGGCAAACTTTGCAACTATGATAACCGCGCATTCAACATGGCTATCTGTTCGTCGTTCATGTCATCAATCCACATACCGTAAATTTCATACACCATCTGCGCAGTTTCATGCCCCATTTGGCTGGCTATAAATGCCGGGTTCGCTCCTGCCGTCAACAGCCAGCAGGCAAAAGTATGCCGCGTATGGTACGGATTACGGCGGCGAATACCAGCACGTTTTACTGCTGCATTCCACCTTGCCCCCAAACTGCTTACCGAGTAATAAGGTTTTTGTTTTCCGTTACACACCCTGGGCATGAAAACAAAATGCAGTTTTTGCTTTTCGGTTCTGCCGTACTCCCGATGATAAAAGGTGATTTCGCTTTTGCGATGATGCCCGGTCAGTTTGTATTGCTCCTTCAGTGCTTCAAGAGCAGGCTGCAGTAGTGTTACTGTCCGGATCCCGGCATTTGTTTTTGGGGGACCGAACATATCAAGTATCGTCAGGTTTCTTCTGACATTCACTATTCCCTTTTCGAGATCCACATCCTCCCACGCCAGAGCTGCCAGTTCCCCGTGACGAAGTCCTGAGTAAACGGCAAATTTCCACAAGTTCTGGCTCTGTCCTTTTTCACTTTCCATTAATGCATTGAATTCTGTTTTAGATAACGGATCAGGCTTTATTCTGTTTCGCTGTAATTTTTTTACTCCTTCAAATGGTTTGGTTAATATAAATCCCGACTGATACGCAAAACGCAACAGCGAACAGAGCAGGGCGATATAGTTATCAACAGTGCGCACGGTTCTTCCTTTTTTGTTGGATCTTGGATTATCCAGGTAAAGCGTTTCTCCATGCAGCAGTTCATTCCGGTAGTTTAAGATATCGCTATAACGAATATGTGATATCAGGGTACTTTCACAAATTATTATTCTGAGTGTTTTTAATTGTGATTTCGTTTTCTTCATTGTGTTTGTTGTTAACTCTGTCTCTTTAATTTTTGTCCAGATATCACAAAGCTCCCCGAACGTTTTTATGACTCTCGTTGTCACCATTTTTGCCCCAGTACTGGACTGGGGAAAACGTCTTAAATACTCAAATTCACCGGAGTTGATTTCATGAACTATCAACGCTCTTAAATTTCCGGCCTTTTTAATGTTACTGTTAGTAACCTCCCAGCCTTTCAATGTTTCCCGACATCGTTTTCCTCGAAACATGAACCAGATGCGAATGTATTTACCTCGAATCTCGACACCTGTTGGTAATTTAGACATATCATGAGTCTTTGATAAACTGATTTATCTTTGGATAGTTGTACCAGATAATCCCTCGCTTACTGTCTGGCTTCCCTAAAGGAGATACTCGTTTGAAGTGGAAGCCTTCCACCCAACAGTTCTGGCGGTATGCTTCAATTTGTCTGGCCCCCAGACCAGTGCGAAGCATCAGGCCGTATTCAACCATCCACTCTTCATTAAAGATTACTTGTGCCATCGCATCACCTCTGGCAGGCGCCAATGTTAGACTGAAATTGACGCCCGATGTTGATTATTAATAATCAGCTATGAAGTTTTAATTTGAATACAATGCAATTCACGACGACTGAAGTTTCTCGCAATTAAAATTTATCAGTTTTACTTTCTGCTCTCTGGAAACGCCAGCTTCTTTTTTACCTGAGAGCATTTTTTCGCATTCTGATTTGGTTAATTTTGTTTTTGAGCACCTTGTCCAGTTAGTAGGAGTGCCACCTTCCTTTTCAATAGTGGCGGTAATTTTATACATGAACACCTCCATTATTATTTCCAGTGGTTCGTTTATTCCATCGTTCGAGTGCTTCTTTTTCACTTCCACCATAGCCGGTTCGGGATTCGCATCCGTT